>CAMDBY010000194.1 GCA_945889575.1 Bifidobacterium breve | reverse complement strand
TTGCAACCGCACTTGTCGATACAAACAGCCGCATGGACGAAGCAATTTTCGAAGAGTTCAAGGGAACCGGAAACATGGAATTGCGTCTTGACCGCCGCATTGCAGAGCGCCGCGTTTTCCCCGCAATCGACGTCGATGCCTCAAGCACCCGCCACGAAGAACTGCTGTTCGAGCGCAAGCAACTCCAGCTGGTCTGGAAACTGCGCCGCGTGCTCAGTGGCCTTGCCCAGGACGGGAACCCCGCTCCAGGCTTGGAAATGCTGATGGACCGCCTGAAGACCTTCAGCACCAACGACGAGTTCTTGGCCGAAATCGCTAAGACGCCCGGCGCCTAGTCCCGATACACTTCAGAGTCCGTTTCAAAGAGATGACAGAGATATGAAAACCGAAACACATCCTGAATACGCAGAGATCAGCGTCAAGTGCTCATGTGGCAACACTTTCACCACACGCAGCATTCGCAAGGTTCCCATTGTTCTTGAACTGTGCAACGAGTGCCACCCATTCTTCACCGGTAAGCAAAAGCTTGTCGACACTGGTGGACGCGTCGAGCGCTTCAACAAGCGTTATGGTGAGCGCGCCAACGCACCTGCACGCCCAGAGTGATTTTTTGTGACGCGTGCGTCACAAACCTCCATCTGTATTAGTTATGACTGATGTGAACACCGCCGATCTTGATCGACGTTCTCGATTACTTTCTATTAAGTTGCGCTCGCTTGTCCGTGAGCATCTTGCTCTGACATCTGATCTTGAAGGCACTAATGAATCGTTTGCTCTCGGAGCAAGTTTTCTTACGGTCGATGCGGTGTGGGTTCTGATAGACGGCGATGCGTCTCGCTCATTGGGTCCGGTTTTGGCTCGGACATCTCAATTCGAACGTCATGTGAATCTCTTAGTGGAAAACAACTCAGGCCTTCTTGCGCGACGCGCTTCATTGTTTGACGTTGATATTTCGGTCTGGCATGTTGATGACCACACCATTACGCGAGCAATTGCTGAACCACACATCGTGTCGGCTTCTGCGACTGATGCCCATCTATCGTTTGTCGACATCATCGAATCGTCTGGTGCTGATGCGTTGGTCGAACACGGTGTCGTTGTGGGAGAAGTACGTGGCCTAGAAATGTGTCGCGTGGTTGATGATGTCACCACAGGTGACGTGCGTTTGGAAGTTGGCATGGGCCGACACGACAGAGAAGCATTCACCATGATTCATGGCGAACTGCCAACTGCCCAAGCAATGCGTCAAGTGATCGATGCAGTACTGCCACATCGCACTGAAGGCGCAGACTCACATCCATTTAATCAGTTTGGTGTTGAACGCCTGTCCCGATGGAAGGCAATCAAAGATCCTTCGTCTATTGGTTTTTCTACTCTTGCTCCAGCTGACCCGCCAGTGTTGCGCACAAACGTGAAAGATTCTGTGCCGTGTGTTGCAATTGGCCTCACAGGTGCGAAGCGTTTATCAACTGCAGTGTTTGTGCATGGTGTCGATCTTGACTGTGTGAGTTTTGCGGTTGATGCGGCATCACGGCTTGGCACGCAAGACGTCACCATTGTGGTACGTCGACGTGATGTAATTGCATCAATCGAACGCTTGACAAATATGGCATCAATTCACGTACGTCTTGCATATTTGTCCTAAGAAAATTTGGATAGGGGAGCACCATTTCATGAACAATTTCATTCGTAAGTCTCGTCTCGTATTCGTCCTTTCTTTTGCGGTGTTGTCTGCGTGCAGCGATTCCTCTGCGTCAAAAAGCGATGATTCTGCGGGGGCAACTGGAACCACAACGACAACTGTTCCTATTTCAACCACTGTTCCTTGGGTGAAAGGTGCACCAGAAGCTGCATGGGCAGCGTGGTTAACAACATTTGCGGTTGTCGACGCTTCAGAAATTTCTGAAAGCGAGTGTGGAGTTTTTGCCGTGCTGGTAACTGAGGAGAGCCTTACTTTTTATTCGTGGGATGGCGTGCAGTGGTCAGACAAGTCCGATGTATTAGGTGGTGGTCGCGGCAAATATCCGTTGAAGGTGTACAGCTCTGACTACACGAATGATGGAGTGATTGATTATTTCGTCACGTATCGAACAAGGAAAAACAGTGGATCGACCTTCGGTGGATTTTTCACCATTCCATGGAGCGGTGATTTGCGATGCGTATGGAATTGGGTTGATATCGACGACGGCCGCGATATTTCAAAGGTGATTGATTCGCCAGAAGTCGACCAGCGAAAAGGCAAGGTGTACGCGGCTGGCTATGTGAATCGCCGTTACAGCAGCCGTAGACAGTTGAAATATTCGCCGTCGGCCAATTCTTTTGTGTTTGACGATGTGTTCCAGAAATAACGCTGCGCCAACCCTCTAACCTTGTGTTGCATGAACAGCCGTCTTGAATCCATTGAGCGGGACTACAACGAACTTGAAGTAAGTCTTGGTAGCCCTGAGGTTCTCGGTGATCAAAATCGCCTGCGCGAAGCGTCGCGCAAGTACAAGCAACTCACACCGCTTGTGCAATGTATTCGTGATCTGTGGTCTGCCCGTGGCGATGCAGCGGCAGCTAAAGAACTCATGATTGAAACCACCGGAGATGAGCGTGAGTCATTTCGTGCTGAAGCAATGGCAGCAGAAGCACGGGTTGAAGAACTTGAAGCGCAATTACAAGTGTTGTTGCTGCCACCAGACGAGAATGACGGCAAGCCTGTCATTATGGAAATTCGCGGCGCTGAGGGTGGCGAAGAAGCCAACTTGTTTGCGCGCGATCTGATGGAGATGTACACCGCGTACGCGTCAAAGCGAGGCTGGTCTGTTGAGACCATGCAGATTGATAACTCTGAAATGGGTGGCATCAATCAAGCGACCCTCATGTTCAAAGGCGAAGATGCATGGAGTCATTTGAAATTCGAAGGTGGGCCACATCGCGTGCAACGTGTGCCTGCAACAGAAGCGCAAGGCCGTATTCATACATCGTCAGCCACCGTGGCAGTCATGGTGGAAGCCGAAGAACTTGACTTGGAAATTAACGATAACGATCT
>CAMDBY010000193.1 GCA_945889575.1 Bifidobacterium breve | reverse complement strand
AGAAGGCGTTGAGGCTTTGCTGCAGTTGGTGGAAAAAGCAGACGGCCTCATTGAAGGTTTTCGCCCTGGCGTCATGGAGCGCTTAGGTGTCGGACCAGATGTATGTCATGCTCGCAATCCAAAACTGGTTTTTGGCCGCATGACTGGTTGGGGACAAGAGGGCATGTATGCACAAGCAGCAGGTCACGACATTAACTACATCTCGTTGTCTGGTTCGCTTGCACATTTCGCTCGCGCAGGCGAAGCACCTGTACCGCCACTCAACATGGTGGGCGACTTTGGCGGCGGCGGAATGTTCCTTGCGTACGGCGTTGTATGTGCATTGCTTGAAGCACAGAAGTCTGGCAAGGGCCAAGTTGTTGATACCGCAATGGTTGATGGTGCAGCGGTATTGATGACCATGTTCTGGTCGTTCAAGTCCATGGGCATCTTCAATGAAAATGCGCCGGGCACAAACCTTCTCGATACAGGTGCGCACTTCTACGACGTATTCGAATGTGCAGATGGCAAGTACATCTCACTCGGTTCTATTGAGCCTCAGTTCTATGCAGAACTTATGAAGCTCACCGGTCTTGAGGGCGATGCTGATTTCGCGAAGCAAATGGACCAGTCAATGTGGCCAGGGCTAAAGATTCGTTTGCAAGAAGTAATGAAAGCAAAAACTCGTGATGAGTGGTGCGCCATTATGGAAGCAACAGATGTGTGTTTCGCCCCAGTTCTCACCATGAGCGAAGCAGCTGCACACCCACACAACGTTGAGCGTAAAACGTTCATCAATGTGAATGGCCATATGCAGCCAGCACCGGCTCCTCGTTTTTCTCGCACGGTTCCCGAAATTGCTCGCCCGTCAGCTCATGCTGGTCAGCACACTGCTGAAGTGTTGCGTGACTGGGGCGTTGCCGATGTCGACGCTCTGCTCGCAAGCGGCGCAGCAAAGCAGGCATAGGTGTCAACACTCGTTTGTTTTCATGCCCACCCCGATGATGAATGCATCGGCACGGGTGGCACTATCGCGCGCGCATCGGCCGAAGGGCACCGCGTTGTCTTGGTAGTTGCTACTAACGGAGATCATGGTGAAATTCCTGCAGATATGCCTGCCGGTAAGACACTTGTCGAAGTGCGTCACGCAGAAACTCTGAAATCTGCGGAAACTCTCGGAGTGCATCGCGTGGTGTGGCTCGGTTATGAAGACAGCGGAATGACCGGCTGGGAGCAAAATACCAATGCAGGTGCATTCTGTAATGTGGCACTGGAAGAAGCAGCCCACAAGTTGGCTGAAGTTCTGCGGGAAGAAAATGCCGACGTTCTCACTACATATGACTGGCATGGCGGCTATGGTCACCCAGACCACATCATGGTGCACAAGGTTGGGCATCGTGCTGCTGAATTAGTGCCTGTGCGCGTGCTTGAGGGCACTATGAACCGCGATCAGATTCGGCGTGGCATAGATGCTGCACGTGCTGCAGGTCTATTGAAAGAGGACGAAGGATTTAACGCTGATGGTCCAGCAGATGACGGGAACCCAATGGGAACACTTGAGTCTGGAATCAACTACAAATTTGACGTGATGAAATTCGCACCGCTGAAGCGCGCTGCAATGAAGTGTCACGCCAGTCAGCTCAGTGATTCGGGTTTCTTTATGGCAATGGATGACGAGCGTTTCGCTGCACAGTTTGGCAACGAGTGGTTCATCGACCCTAAGAGCAACGAACCAATGCGAGAAGGATGGGTATTCGAATGACCCGTGTGTACATGGTTCGTCATGGACGCGCAGCAGCTGGGTGGAATGTTGATCCAGACCCAGGTCTTGATGATCTTGGCCGTAGCCAGTCGTTAGCGGTCGCTTCAAAACTGTCATCGCTTGGCCCGCTATCAGGGATGTCGAGCCCGTTGCTGCGTTGTCAACAAACTGCCTTTCCATTGGCAACAGCGTGGAAGCAAGATGTTGTTATCGAACCGCTTGTCGGAAAAATTCCATCACCAGTTGATTACACATTGGAAAACCGGGGCGAGTGGTTGCGCGAAGCGATGGCAGGAACATGGTCGCAAGTGGCCGAACGTTCAGGGTCGCACTACATCGACTATCGCAATGCAATTGCACAAAGAGTTGCAGAAATTGCTACTGACACAGTGGTGTTCAGCCATTTCATCGCTATCAATGCGGTAATTGGCGTAGCAACGGACAATGATGCAATGGTCATCGCCAGTCTTGATAATTGTTCAGTTACAACTTTTGAAGTTGTTGACGGAAAACTTGTCCTTATTGAGTCCGGCAACGAAGCCGACACGCTTATTCGCTAGGTAGATTTACAAGCGTGATTTCTTTGCTTATCTCTGACATTCATAGTGCATGGGCCTGGGTTGCAATTATCAGCAATGGTCTTGCTGGCGTGTGGGCACTTGCTGCTCACAAGATCACGCCGCTACGAACTCGTGCCCTGTGGTGGTACACCGGAGTCGCTGAATTCACCATCTTTGTTCAAGTCACTCTTGGCGTCATCATGGTCAATAAGGACAAGCTTGAGTTTCCTGCGTTCCACGCGTTCTACGGTTTTGTCGCCATCATGGCGGTTGCAATCATCTACAGCTATCGCCATCAACTCAAGAACAAGACGTATTTGCTCTACGGTTTCGGCGGTTTGCTCCTCATGGGGCTCGGAATCCGCGCCATGTTGGTAGGCCAGGCCTAGTTACTTCAGTGACGACTCAAGTTCGTTCAGTGCAGTAGTTAACGGCGCAGGAAGTTTTGCTCCGAACTGGGCGTAGTGATCGCGCATTTGTGGCAATGCTGATTTCCAGCCTTCAGAATCAATCGACAACAAGGCGTTCATGTCAGCGTCAGTGACGTTGAGGCCAGAGACATCAATGTCTGCAGGGGATGGCAAGTAGCCAATTGCAGTCTTTGTTGCGTTTGCGTTTCCGTCAACACGATCAAAAATCCATTTGAGCACGCGGCTGTTCTCGCCGTATCCAGGCCACATGAAGCGACCATCTTCGTCGCGACGGAACCAGTTCACAAAGAAGATCTTTGGAAGGTTCTCGCTCTTGGT
>CAMDBY010000192.1 GCA_945889575.1 Bifidobacterium breve | reverse complement strand
GGAGCAGGAGACAGGCGAGCACAAAACTTACGTGCCGCTCTTCGTACTGCCGTGCCCCCATTTCAACAAGTAGAAATGCGCACAGGCGGTGCACAAAATGTCACAGTCAACGGCGTGTCGTCTGATGTAGGTGGCGCTGGCTCTTTTCTGCTTGTCGTCTATCTATTGTTCAATGGTGTAGCCCTCACAGAAGATTGCACCCGTTAAGGAGTTATATGCCTAATTCACCACATGCCCATGCTGATGCAGTCACAGCCGTTGAAAAATGGCTAAGCGTTTCAAAACAAACTTCGTCACTTGGTGCAAGCGCCGGACAGTTCGTTGATGACCTCCGCAACAACCAAAAGACACGTGAGTGGTCAAAGGTCAACGTTGAACAGATCTTGCCGTTCAAGAGCGAGACTCCTCGTCTGTTGTTGGTAGTACGTGCCGGAGCAATGTTTTTGCCAATTTTGTTGACATGGCTCGCACTTTCACAGGTAATCGGCCCGTTCTCGCTGTACCTGCAAAACCAACAAGCAAGTGCCAACTTTTTGTGGTTCTGGAACCAGAACCCAGGGAAGTCTTTTGCTGGTGTGTGGAAGTTGAGCCACGTGGCTCTTACTGACGCGGCCATCTTGGCGTTTCTTACGGTTCTTGCAATGCGCATCGCGTGGTGGGAAACCTCACGAGTAGAACAATCTGAAGCTAGATACACCGAGATGTTGTCTGCACTTGAGTTCTACTTCGTTTCTTCGCGCGATAACTAAGTAGGTACGTGGCGTATTGTTCGCCATATGACTTTCATAACTCATCATGCGTTGGTGAACAACGTAGATATTGCGTATTGGCATGAGCGTTCTGAAGGCGCATCCCATGTCTTAGTGTGCGTTCATGGCTGGCCAGAGTCAAAACGCATTTTCTCGCGTGTAGTTGTGCCGTTGCGTGATGCCGGTTTTGATGTCGTCGTGCCTGACCTGCGTGGGTTTGGTGAGTCGGGTTTAGCTCCAGATGGTTTTTACGATGTGGTGTCACATGCACGCGATATTGAATCACTGGTGTTTAATCATCTCGGGTACGAGTCTGTTGTTCTTGTTGGCGGAGACTTAGGTGGTCCCGTGATTCAAGAGATGGCGTTGCGGAATCCGAATCGAGTGGAACGCATGGTGCTGTTTAACTCGCCGCTCCCGATGGATAAGGAGCGCATGGCCGGAATGCGGACTCGTCCACCTGTAGAAGTGATGGATTATTTCATTAGGCAGGGGACTGATGCTGATGCACTTGCTGCTGAACTAGATACTGATGAAAAGCGAGCCGAATACATCGCTGCGTTTTATTCCACGCGCTTGTGG
This sequence comes from Bifidobacterium breve, assembly GCA_945889575.1. Taxonomy (GTDB): domain Bacteria; phylum Actinomycetota; class Acidimicrobiia; order Acidimicrobiales; family Ilumatobacteraceae; genus UBA2093. The sequence goes on along the minus strand of CAMDBY010000192.1, from coordinate 1,748 downwards.
GCGCACCCAGGTGCATTTAATGCAGATGACATTGCATGGCATGTAGAACCATTTCGTGACGCGCAGAAACTACGCGCGTCGTTTGCAAATTATGAATCTGCTTTTGATGCAACTAAACGCACTGAGAGGCCTTTGTACGGCAGAAATTTAGTAACTCCAACGCTGATCCTGTTTGGTTCTAGTGATCATGTGATTTATCCAGATTTTGATCTCATGGCGGCAACGGTGTTCGACATTCACGATGGGCCAATTCGTATTGAGAACTGCGGTCATTTTGTGCCGTGGGAGGCTGCGGAAGAATTTATTTTTCGCACAGTTGAGTTCTGTCGAGAAAACTAATTATTCGTTCTGTGACATTTTTTCGGCGATGGCACGATCGCGGCGAATGACGTTACGAATCAAGACTGAAGAGACAGCCCCGACGCCGCCAAGCATCACGAGGAACACGGTGTATTGCATCCAGCCACCACGGTCCCCCGAACTTTGTGGTTTCTTTCCGCAATTTGGGCGAGGGTTTGAATTGATGCATTCAGATGGCTCATTCACTAAGTCGTAGACATACGTTGTGTCTGTCACCTCAGCAACGGTGGAGTCAGTGGGTGTGTCCGCGGCGCGGACCGCAGAGAGTCCGAATGGTGCAAGCGTGAGAAGAACGGCACAGGTGATGGGGGCAATACGGGGCATGGAACTATCGTCTCACGCGAACTAAGGTTTACAAAGCCATGAGTACAAAGTCACATCCCGCCCAGCATGATGTAGTGCTCGTTGTTGATTTTGGCGCTCAATATGCCCAGCTCATTGCGCGTCGCGTGCGCGAAGCTCGTGTGTATTCAGAAATCGTTCCGCACCGCATTACGGCAGCAGAAGTAGTGGCTAAAGCGCCAAAGGCAATCATTTTGTCGGGAGGCCCGAAGAGCGTGCATGTCGATGGTGCACCGTTGCTTGACCCAGCCATCTATGAATTGGGAATTCCCATTCTTGGTATTTGTTATGGCTGCCAGTTGGTTGCACAACAATTAGGTGGAGTTGTAGCTCGCGGAGGTCGCGGCGAATATGGTCGTGCAACTCTGACGCGTAGTTCTTTTCATTCTCAACTGCTTGGTGATTCAACACCACAAGTGCATGACGTATGGATGAGCCATTTCGATTTCGTTGGTGAAGTACCAGCCGGTTTTGTGGGCACCGCATCTACCCCTGATGCACCGAATGCTGTGATTGAAGATGATGCTCGTCGTATATACGGTGTGCAATATCACCCTGAAGTCGTGCATACGACCAGTGGTCAAGATTTGTTAGTTCGCTTTCTGGTCGACATTGCACAATGCAAACAAGACTGGACAATGGCAAACATTGTTCAAGATCAAATTGAAGCAATTCGTGCGCAAGTCGGAACTGAACGAGCAATCTGTGGTTTATCAGGTGGGGTGGATTCATCGGTTGCTGCTGCAATCGTGCACCAAGCTATTGGTGCGCAACTCACATGTGTGTATGTGGATACCGGGCTCATGCGTCGCGGAGAAAGTGAACAAGTCGTTGAGACATTTCGCAAGAGCATGGGCATTGAGCTAATTCACATCGATGCGGGCGAAAGATTCTTTGCTGCACTCGCTGGCATTACAGAACCAGAAGCAAAGCGCAAAGCTATTGGCGAATTGTTTGTTCGCATCTTCGAAGAAAACACCGGCGGACTGACCGATGCGAAGTTCTTGGTGCAGGGAACGTTGTATCCAGACGTTGTTGAAAGTGGC
>CAMDBY010000191.1 GCA_945889575.1 Bifidobacterium breve | reverse complement strand
GGTTTTGAGGTTCCTGAGGTCCTGCGCGGGGGAGACCATGGCCGTGTGGCTGCCTGGAGGCAGGCCCAAGCCCTCTGGCGCACCCTTCAACAGCGCCCCGATCTCATCGAAGCCCGTGGCGGGCTGACGAAAGATGAACTCGCCTTGTTGGAAGGGGTGGCCTTTGCCTCGTATCCTTCAATGTTCCCTACGGAATGACCTTTTCTTTCGGTCACCCGCACACATCACAGTTTGAAAGCACGCACTCATGAAGATCACAGACATCGTTGACAACCAAAACAAACGTGAAGACATCCCTAGCTTTGGCCCAGGAGATGAAGTCAAAGTGCACGTACGCGTTATCGAGTCCGGCAAAGAGCGCGTTCAGATCTTTCAGGGCAACATCCTTCGTATTCAAGGTTCTGGAATTTCCGAGACCTACACAGTTCGTAAAGTCAGCTACGGCGTTGGCGTCGAGCGCACCTTCCCTATGCATGCTCCTTCAGTAGCAAAGATCGAGGTAATTCGTCGCGGTGATGTTCGTCGCGCGAAGTTGTACTACCTCCGTGATCGCGTTGGTAAGGCCGCCAAGATTCGTGAGAAGCGCGAGGCGTAAGCCTCTTGCTTCAAGAGACACGGAAATCATTCATATGAATACCGATGATCTCGACAATTTTGAGGCCGACCGCGAGTACAAACTCGCCCAGGAATACCAAGACGTCGTCGGCATGTTCAAATATGCCGTCGAAACAGAACGCCGGTTTTATTTGGCCAACGAAGTCAAGGTGAATGTCACCGGTGACAGCGCACGGCCGCTAATCGAAGTGGAAATGACCGACGCATGGGTATGGGATATGTACCGCAAGACCCGATTCATCCCCACAGTACGGGTGCTGAGTTTCAAAGACGTCAACGTGGAAGAACTGCCGTCAACCGTTCTGCTGAATCCGAACGAGATCTAGCAACTATTCGCCTTGCCCGAGCGCGGTGGGCGGAACAGCGCGCAGCCGATTGGTATGTATCTCACGGGTTCACAGTTATTGCGCGCAATTGGACCATGCGTGGTGGAGAACTTGACGTTGTCGCCAGACTCGGAAATCTCATTGCAGTGTGTGAAGTGAAGGCTCGCGCGACAAATAACTTTGGTTCGCCATTAGAAGCGATGACGGAACTGAAACAGCAACGTGTGCGGCGAGCAGGTTTTGCATTTGTTCGCACGCTCGAAGAATCAGGACTTCATGTTCGATTCGATGTAGCGGCGGTGCTAGGAACTCAATTAGAAATGTTCGAAGACATTTTCTGAATCAGCGAGTAGCACCAGTGTCACGTCGTTGCCAGCATGCATGATGCCAATGGCGCCGTAAGTCAGGCGCATCGCGTGGCACTGCAACGGTGTGTCCCATGCCTGCGGGAATGTCTTGGTTACATCCGGGGCACACGTATTCCTTCAGCGCTTCATATGGTTGAATACGACGCGTATCAACCTCGCCGTACAAGTCATTCCAAATATCACGAGCCATGGTGGTTACCCGAGAAATGCCCATGCCACGAGTACGAATGCAACACAGATGGCCATTGCCACAAACCACACATCGCTTTTGCGGGCCACTTGTTTGCGTGTCGGATTAAATCCCATTCATTCAGTATCGCTGCACAACCGCCGTTCTGCACGGACTCTCGGTGAGTAGCGTGGAGACAATGCGTCGTTTCATCATTGCCACCACTCTTGTGGTGTTGTTTCTTGGCGCCGGCGCTCCCGCGTTGGTGAGAGCCGAAACAACCACGACCACAGAAGTGCCCGCTGCCATCGTCAGCACAACCTCGACCAGCACTAGTTCTACAACTACGTCGACCACAACCACGGTGCCCACCGCGGTTACCACTGTGCCTGAAGGCTGTGCGTTGCCTCTCGTTGCTCAGGCAGTCTTCATCGGGGCCGTTGCATCTCTTGATCCGGTGGCTGCGGTGTTCACGGTGACGCAAGTGCGTGCCGGAACTCTTGACGGCTACATCAATGGCAATTCCGTAGAAGTGCGTTACGGCCGTGACGTGAAATACCTGAAAAAGAACAAGACCTACATTGTGGGGGTTGCCCTTGACAGCGTGACTTCGAAGTTGTCGTCAACTGTTCGCGATTCAAACGAACTCTTTGGTGGTGCTGAAGTAGTGGGCTCGAATACGCGGTGTCCGAAGTTTGAAGCCGCAGCACGCACATTGCACAACGATGGCTCCAGTATCGACTCTGGACTATTCGTCACAATCTTTGATCAGCCAGCGCGTTTGTTAGCCGCATTGGTGCTGCCGACTCTGCTTGTTATTCTCGCGTTGTTGGCTCTTGTGTGGTTTCGTCGCGGAATGCGACGCTAAAAACTATTACGCAGTAAATGCTGCAGTAGCTAATGCGCGCAGTTCGGTGACGGCGTGTTTAAGACCCTTCGGGTCCCGATACAACGCACTTCCTGCAATCAGAACGTTTGCTCCGGCTTTTGCAGCGCCTGCAATGGTTGTCGGCGAGATGCCGCCGTCAACTTCCACATGCACAGAGTCGCCGAGACCGCGCGCTGTAATCATGTCGCGCACTTGGCGAATCTTTGGCTCCATTGTCTTGATGTAGCTCTGGCCACCAAAACCTGGATTGACCGTCATCACTAACACCATGTCAACGAGATCAAGAATGTTTTCAACGGTGCTCGCAGGAGTGTGAGGGTTCAGTGCAACAGCTGCTGTTGCACCCATGCTGCGAATGTTTTCCAATGTGCGATGCAAATGTGTGCACGCCTCTGCATGAACAATGAGACGCTGACATCCTGCCTCTACATACCGTTGCGCCATCACGTCAGGAGTCAGCACCATGAGGTGAGCTTCGAATGGCTTTGTGCTGTACGAACGGGCAGAAGCAATGACATCGGGCCCAAATGTGAGGTTTGGCACGAACTGGCCGTCCATAACGTCCCATTGAATAATGTCGACGCCGGCCTCATCAAGAGCACGGACCTCTTCGCCAATCTTGGAAAAATCTGCTGGAAGGACTGATGGGGCAATAAGAACAGGCAATGTCACGCCTCTCACACTAGCGAAATGACTTTCACTCGGACTTGCGCCGTAGCCTGTCACGGTGACAACACCCCATTCTGTTCGTATTGAAAAGCTCGTCGCAGGCGGCGAAGGCATTACCCGCCTTGAAGATGG
>CAMDBY010000190.1 GCA_945889575.1 Bifidobacterium breve | reverse complement strand
CCGAGCGACACGCAGAAATTTTTCTGAATTCGGTAAAACGAATCGTTCGCAGCAATGGTGTACGTACCAGCAGGCCGAGTACCGCAACCAGGGCCGACTGGCGCAGCCGGTGCATTTGTAGCCCCTGGTGTAGCGGGATTTGCCGGTGTGGCATTGGGATCAACAGGCGCCACTACCGCTTGCGGCGGAATACGCAAAGTTTGACCTGGATATGGGAACTGAGCTGGGCTGACCATTGCGTTATATGCCAACAACGTTGTCAGCGAAATACCGAACTTATTAGCAACTGCAAGTGGAGAGTCGCCTGCAACAACTGTGTACACCGTTTCTGCACCGACTGCGTTAGACGGCAATGTGGTGGTTGGACCAGGCAACGTGCTTGCAACCGGCGGAATAGTTGCAAAGTTGGTGGGTGTTACGTTCACAACAGTGGTGGCAACACCTAATGTGTCTCCCCCACATGACGAAAAACTAAAACCAGAAACCATGACGAGCGCCAGTGCCAACGAAGTGGACTTCGATTTCGAAAAGACGTAGCGACCTAACACAGGTACTAACAGTAGAGCCTGAGAGGGCCCAAAGGGTGACGCTTCGTCACTGCCAGTGTCACATTAAGGGTCGCTCGGTGGGAAGGATTGGTGACGGCAACGATGTTTCACCCATGAGATAGGTGTCAACGCCTGCAGCACATGCACGGCCTTCAGCAATAGCCCACACTATGAGGCTTTGTCCACGACCCATGTCGCCTGCCACAAAGATGCCAGGAACGTTTGTCTGGTACTCACGATCGCGGCCAATATTTCCGCGTTCATCAAGAGACACTCCTAACTGATCGAGCCAGGAACCCTTGTCAGGCCCGACAAAACCCATTGCAAGAAACACAAGATCAGCTGGAATCTCAGTGTCGGTTCCTTCTTTCTTTACGAATCGACCATCAATCATTTCCACTTCATGGATTAACAGTGCGCGCACATTTCCGTTTCCGTCATCAACAAACCGTTCGGTGTTAACACTGAAAATCCGCTCGCCACCTTCTTCATGTGCTGAAGACGTGCGATAGATCAAGTTGTACTGTGGCCATGGGTTACCCGCAGAGCGAGTCTCTGGAGGGCGAGCCATGATCTCAAGTTGAATAACTTGCGTGGCACCTTGACGCAATGCTGTTCCTAAACAGTCAGCACCCGTGTCGCCACCGCCAATAATGACAACATTCTTTCCCTTGGCATCTATTTGAAGCGACACATCATCGCCCTCTTGCACCTTGTTTGCCATTGGTAGGTATTCCATTGCCTGATACACCCCGTGAAGTTCACGGCCAGGGATTGGCAGGTCACGCCACGCTGTTGCGCCACACGCAAGCACAATCGCGTCGTGCGATGCACGAAGGATTTCCATGTCAACGGAGCCACCAACATCTGCATTGGTGCGGAACTCGGTTCCTTCTTCGCGCATCTGCTCGAGGCGACGATCAAGGTGGCTCTTTTCCATTTTGAACTCAGGAATTCCGTAGCGCAACAAGCCGCCAATACGGTCAGCGCGTTCAAGAACAACAACAGAGTGACCAGCACGAGTCAACTGTTGAGCAGTAGCAAGCCCTGCAGGGCCACTACCGATAACAGCGATGCGCTTTCCTGTCTGCAACGAAGGAATCTGTGGAGTCACCCAGCCCTCTTCCCACGCACGATCAATAATCGATACTTCAATTTGTTTGATGTTCACAGGGTCTTGGTTGATTCCAAGCACACACGCTGATTCGCACGGTGCAGGGCACAGACGTCCTGTGAATTCCGGAAAGTTGTTTGTGGCATGGAGTCGCTCAATAGCTTCCTGCCAATGTTCGCGATACACCAAGTCATTCCAGTCAGGAATGAGGTTGCCAAGTGGGCACCCGTTATTGCAAAACGGAATACCGCAGTCCATGCAACGACCAGCTTGACTTTTGAGAATCTCACTATCAAAAGGTTCGTACACCTCTTTCCAGTCCTTCAAACGAAGTTCGACTGGTCGACGTGTTGGTCCACTGCGACCCCACTTCAGAAATCCTGTTGTCTCACCCACGGGCAGCCTCCATTACTCGATCGGACGTTTCTTGTTCTGTCAGACCATCTGCTTTGGCAGAGGCCATGACAGAGAGAACCAGTTTGTAGTCACGCGGCATCACCTTGCGGAAATGTGTGACTTCAGTGTCAAAATCATTCAAGACTCGCTGCGCAACAGATGAACCTGTGAATTCCAAGTGGCGTGCAATTGTTGTACGCAACCATTCAGCATCAATGCCTTCGACGGTCTCAAGTTCCACCATCTCGTAGTTCACTTTTCCAGAGAATTCATTCTTCGGGTCATAGACATACGCGATACCGCCCGACATTCCGGCTGCAAAGTTGCGACCAGTTGCACCGAGAACAACAACGTTGCCGCCTGTCATGTACTCACAGCCATGGTCGCCAACACCTTCAACAACTGCAGTTGCGCCTGAGTTACGAACACAGAAACGCTCGCCCACCATCCCGCGAATGAAGATTTCGCCGCCAGTTGCGCCGTAGCCAATGACATTGCCGGCAATCACGTTGTCTTCCGCCACGAATGGAGAATCACGATGTGGGTGCAACACAATGCGTCCGCCAGATAAACCCTTACCTAAATAGTCATTGCTGTCGCCTTCGAGACGCATGTCAACGCCTGATGGCACGAATGCCCCGAAGCTTTGACCAGCAGAGCCAGTGAAGTTGATGGTGATAGTGCCATCTGGCAGACCCTCGCCTCCCCACTTCTTTGTGATCTCATAGCCAAGCATTGTTCCGACAGTGCGGTTGACGTTACGAATCGGCAACGAGATAGACACTGGGGTTGCATCAGCCAGTGCAGCCTTTGACAAGGCAATCAATTGATTATCAAGAGCATCTGCCAAACCGTGATCTTGTGCGACAGACATGTATGGAGTTGACGAATACGGATTCTGTGGCACTACAAGCATCGGAGAAATGTCCAAGCCCTGTGCCTTCCAATGATTCACTGCTTTCTCAGCGTCAATCAACTCAACGTGACCAACAGCTTCCTTCAAGGTATGGAAACCAAGTTCAGCCAAATACTCACGAACTTCTTCTGCAATGTATTCAAAGAAGTTAATGACAAATTCGGGCTGGCCATTAAACCGCTTGCGCAATTCAGGGTTCTGTGTTGCGATTCCAACAGGACAGGTGTCCAAATGGCACGCGCGCATCATGATGCACCCGCTCACCACTAGTGGGGC
>CAMDBY010000189.1 GCA_945889575.1 Bifidobacterium breve | reverse complement strand
TTCCATCCACATACGAGCACCACCGGCGCCGCAACACATTCCTTGTGTGCCGTTGCGTGGCATCTCAACAATTTGCACGCCCTTGATAGAGCCAACAATTTTGCGAGGGGCCAAGTACACGTCGTTGTGACGGCCGAGGTAGCACGAGTCGTGATACGTGATGCGGTCTTCAAGCGATGCATTACGGATGTCAAGCTTGCCTGTATCAATGAGATGCTCGAGGAATTCACTGTGGTGAACCACTTCGTAGTTGCCGCCCAATTGTGGGTACTCGTTCTTCAATGTGTTGAAACAATGCGGGCACTGCGTGATGATCTTCTTCACACCCATGCCGTTCAGCATTTCAATGTTGGGTAGCGCAAGCATTTGGAACAAGTACTCGTTACCTGAACGACGCGCAGAGTCGCCTGTGCACATTTCGCTTGGTCCGAGAATTGCAACATCAATGTCAGCACGCTCAAGCAACTTGGCCATAGCCTGCGTCACTTTTTTGTTCTTGTCGTCGAATGAACCGGCACAGCCAACCCAGTACAAGTACTCGTGGTTAAAGGCAGCGCCTGGGTCTACAACGTCAACGTTGAGGTCTTTGGCCCAATCGGCACGGTCGTCTTGGTTCATGCCCCAAGGGTTGCCTTGGTTTTCCATGGCACGGTAAGCGTTTCCAAGTTCTGCAGGGAAATTACTTTCCATGAGCGACAAGTAACGACGCATATCGAGAATCTTGTCGAGGATTTCAATGTTGACCGGGCAGATCTCGTCACATGCGCGACATGTGGTGCATGCCCACACTTCTTCTGCAGTGATGCGCTCGAACAATGAGTTGGCACCGATCTTTATTTCAGAGTCAATAGACAATGGTGGAGTAACGGAACCATGCGCTGCAGTGGCTGCCATGACTTCACCAGTCTTCAAAACGATCTCTCGTGGGTCAAGTGACTTACCGGTTGCATGTGCAGGGCACACGCTGGTGCAACGACCGCACATTGTGCACGAGTCAGTGTCAAGAAGTTGCTTCCATGTGAAGTCTTCAACAACTGAAGCTCCAAAGGTCTCAAGAGAAGTCTCTGTGAGGTTTGGCATTGCGCGCATTGCGCCCTTTGGACGATCACGATCTTTGAGGTACATGTTCAGCGGTGATGTGAAGATGTGACGCAACATTGTGAGCGGTAGCAACGCAAGGAAGCCAATGAATGCAACAACGTGTAATACCCACATTGATTGGTGCCAGTTTTGCAATGACTGCAAAGATCCTCCGTCAACAAGTTGTGACAGTGGGTACCCAATGAATGACCAACTCTCGAAGGCCATGTTTTTACCTTCAGCAGTGCTGACGGCGATGCGGAACATTTCTGCACCGAAACCAGACAGGCCAATGAGCAGCATGCAACCAAGAATGATGCCGTGCTCGGCCTTTGTCTTAATGCGAATTCGGTACGGACGTTGAATGTAACGGCGGACAATTGCCCACACAACACCAGTGGTGAACATCAGACCAGCAAAATCGCCGACCATGACATAGCCCTGGTACTCGCCAACATGAAGGAACTTGAGTGACTCTGGTAATTGGTGGTCAACTTCAAGAACCGTTGTGACGCCGAGAAGAATGAGGAAACCGAAATACATCATTGAGTGCATCAGGCCAGCTGCGCTGTCGCGCAACAAGGTACGCATGTAGACACCTGCGCGGTAATCAGCGAGACGGCGCTTTGCATTTTTCGTAGTAGTGCGACGACGGTCAGGCGCGCCACGTTCCCAGTTGCGCATGCGATCAGCAAATTTGAATGAACCCCAAATGATCATGGCGGGAAGAATTGTGTAGAACGCAGCTTGTATTGGTCCGGGGATTCCTTCGAACACTTCACGAGACATCTCAGAGGTTCCATGCCACTTCGTCAACTGCGGGATGATGCCCGAAAACAAAGTAAATGTACCCATGCCAACGCCGATGGCGATGGAAAGTTGGTACGGGCGAAAACGCTTTGGCGTCTTCTCGGTGGGGGAGGCAGTGTTGGTGCTCATAACAGAGTCAACGCTAGTGGGCAAAGGTCCGCAGAGCTCGATTCGTCGGGTAATTCACCCGCGGAAGTTGTATCAGCCGAACTGTGCGCGGTCGAGTTCACGAACGCGAGTGGCAAGGGCCTTGAGCAACTTGCGTGAGATGGCTGGGATGTTGTCGATAGCGCCTTTGAGTGCGCGCTCTGAGATAACCAACAACGTCACGTCGGTATCAGCAATCACTGCAGCTGTGCGAGGACCATTGTCAAGGAGTGACAACTCGCCAACAACAGCTCCGGCCTTTGCAGTACCGATCTTCTTGCCGTTGCGCTTGATGGTTGCAGAACCTTCGAGAATGACATATGCCTCACGACCAGTTTGACCCTGGTCCATGATGATGGTTCCCGCTTTGAGTGCACGCTCAGTGGAGTTTTTTACTACGAGTGCTAATTCTTTTGCGGAACACTCAGAAAAAAGTGAGATGTTACGGAGGGAGTCGACGGTTGATTTAGTACTTGCCATGTCCGCCAGTGTACTTCCATTGGAAGTAATCAATTACCAGCGGAGTTACTTGGGTTTTGCTTGATTCGCCACAGCGTCCGTTGCTGCTTTGATTTTCTCGGCATCGCCGAGGTAGGTGACCTCATTCACGGCGAGAGAATCCGACAATTTGTAGAGCCGGGGCACACCCGTAGGGATATTCAATTCGGCAATGTTTTCAGACGAAATGTTCTCAAGCGCCATGACCAACGCTCGCAATGAATTGCCGTGAGCCGCAACTAACACGTTCATACCCGCCCGCAATTGCGGCACAACTGTGGCGTGAAAATGTGGGACCACTCTGTCAACCACATCTTTCAGGCATTCTGTGGCGGGTAAATCTGCAGGGTTAACGAGGCGATACCGAGGATCATTGGCGGGGTGTTCTGGGCTAGCGAGATCGACCGGCGGTGGTGGTACGTCGTAGCTGCGGCGCCAGATCTTTGTCTGGGCTTCACCATGTTGGGCGGTAGTGGCGGCCTTGTCGAGTCCCTGCAATGCCCCGTAATGGCGCTCGTTCCATTTCCAATGCCGTTCCACCGGCAACCACACCTGGCCCATGCCAGACAGTGCCAAATGGCAGGTCAAGACGGCGCGGGTTAATAGAGAGGTATGAGCTACGTCGAAGACAAGGCCGGCTGCAGCCATAGTTGGGCCTGCTGCTGCTGCTTCTTGTTCGCCCTGGACCGAGAGGGGCACGTCATGCCAGCCCGTAAA
>CAMDBY010000188.1 GCA_945889575.1 Bifidobacterium breve | reverse complement strand
GACAAGAAGAACCCAAATCGCCTGATTCGTACCATCAAGGAAAACTTCGGCATTTCTGTCGATCACTACGTCAACATTGACTTTTGTGCCTTCAAAGAAGTCATCGACGCCGTTGGTGGAGTCAGGGTTCCATTTGTGAACAAAGCTCGAGACAAACGCACAGGATTCAAAGTTCTGAAAGCCAACATTTGTTACACCTTTGAAGGTGACCATGCGCTTGCATATATGCGTTCACGCCATTACCAGTGGTACGACCCTGCTCTTCAGAAATGGCGTACCGACCCTTCATCTGACTGGGGCCGTATTGCACGCCAACAAGACTTCATGCGTCGTCTTGTGAAGAAGGCTCTAGATAAAGCACGCTCCAATCCACGAGTAGCCACTGGAATTCTCAATGCTGCGCTCAAAAACGTGATCACCGATGACCGCCTGAATGCTTTGACTGTCCTGCAATTGGGTCAGGCAATGAAGAACTTTGATGCAAACACAATGGGCAGTTACACAATGCCAGGAATTGGGCAAATGGTCGACAAAGCTTCTGTCATCATGCCCGATTTCGAAAGTGAACAGTCAAAGAAAATTCTGTCGGTGTTCCAAGGTAAGGCAAGTTTGTCTTCCACCTTGAAAAAGACTTCAAACATTGCGTCGTCTACAGAATTCACAGAACTTGCTGCAGTAGTAGTAACTACATCAGTAATGCGACTCGCGATGTCTAAGCCTGCAGCGGTTACCACCAGCACGACGACAACAACAGTTCCCGCAGTAGTCATTCAACAAGAAACTAAAGGGATTGTTCCTGCTGACGACCCCAACTGTCAGTTCTAGTTATTCAAGAACTCGCGCGAGTACTTCTGGTATTTCGCTCGGCCCATTCACCAATGCAATGCGCGCACCAATGCGATCTGCAAAGGCTTTCGCTTCGTCATGATCTTCTGCAGGCGCAATCACAATCACCTCGTCCATGCTCATAGCGGCAGCTTCAGCATCACCATCAACGGTGGCACGACAATCAGAGAGAAGAATCGCTACGCGTCTGCCCGCACGAGAGCGTGATAGTTGTTGCTGGGCCACAAGGAGCGCGCCAGCCAAGTCAGTTGTGCCATATCCACGAAGGGTCAGAACATCATTGATGACCCGCTCGCTTGATTTAGGAACATCTTGCGATTTTGCAACTACGACATCTTTCCCAAATGCAATGACGCTGTAATCCTCTGGGCACCGACTCGCAATAGCTGCTGTCGCAACAGCAGAAGTTGCCAACGGTTTGCCACCCATTGATCCGCTGCGGTCCAGCAGTAGACAGAAGGCAGTCCCAGGTTTGCGCCAACCACGAATTCGTAAACGCTCCGGGTCGAGCGCAATGCCATTACGAGCTTCACTGATGGCGTCAAGGCTTGCGTCGATATCAATATCACCAGCATCAGGTCGGTATGCCTGTTCTTCCATCTTGCCTATTCCGTGCGGGCGTGTGCGACCGCGATTACCGATATCGAGCATCAGGCGCCCTGCTAATTGTTGTGCCAACGCACGTAGCGCCGGGTCTGTTGCCCCGGTGAGATCAGCAAGCATGCCCAACATTTCATCAGGACTGTTCTGCATTGCTTCATCGACAGCAACTTCATCTAATTCGCCCACTTCTGGCGAGATGTTTTCAAAATTTTCGTGACGAGATAGGTCACGACGAGACGTGGTGCGCTTACCAGCTTCGGCGACAGCTTGATCTGCTTCGTCACCTTCTTTCGTTAGCGGGAGGTCGTGTCCGCCCCTGTCGGGGCCATCACTTTTCCCCCGTTGGCGTCCCCTTCGGTTCGACCAAACACGTCTTGCCAGATTTCGGTAACAATTTCTTCAGCGGTGCGCACGCTTCCTTCGCGCACTCGCACGCGACCAGACAACGCAACCAATGCAGAATCAACACCCACACTGGGGTTTTCGATATTTGCTTCGCGAAGTTCGGCTAATGACACTGCAACTTTTGCAAAGTCAACAGCACCGCGAACAGACGAACCAACACGCAAGTCAGCATGCGACCGCGTACGACGTACGACAGCAACAGCTTTCTCTAACCATGAATCAGATACGCCCGACCCTTCAGTGTTACGACGGACAATTGCAATTTCATCTGCTGCAGACTGATACGACATAGACACACGACACACTCGGTCGTAGACCGCACTAGAAATTCGTGCCGTACCGACCGCATCAAACGGATTCATTGCGGCCACCATGCGGAAACCGTGCGCGGCTACGACACGACCAAGACGAGGAACATTCAGTTCGCCTTCGCTCATGACCGTAATAAGTACGTTCAACGTTTCTTCTGGGATGCGGTTGATTTCTTCGATGTACAAAAGTGATCCGTCACGCATGGCGCTGACTAATGCTCCATCAACGAAAATGCTCGGGTCGTACCCATCATTCAGCACTCGCGCTGGGTCAAAGTGACCAACAAGACGCGCTGGTGTGAGTTCAGCATTCCCTTCGACGAATTCAAAACCAATGCCAAGACCGTGGGCCACAGCACGCAATAAAGTTGATTTTCCCGTGCCAGGAGGGCCTTCCAGCAGAACATGACGGTCCGCTGCAAGAGCAGCAAGTACTAGTTCTACTTCACGAGTACGTCCGACGACTTGAGTGGAAAGCGCCGCGCGCAACGACGACGACTTAGTCATTGACTATGACACCACGAATGTTTTCACCCTCACGCATGGCGCGATACCCCTCGTTGATGTCATCCAGCGTGTAACGCTTTGTGATGAGTTCATCAAGTTTGAGGTCGCCAACGCGATACATGTCAAGCAATTTAGGAATATCAGCTCGCGGATTCAGGCTGCCAAAGATGGTGCCCTTCACTTCTTTGTTCCACATCGCAAGTTGAAACAAGTTGATGTCTGCACTGGTTTCGACCATAGGTGAAATTGCGGTCACAACACATGTGCCACCCTTGCCGACCATTGTCATTGCTTCACCCATCATGTCGCCATGAAGAACGCCAGGAGTCATGATGACCCGATCAGCCATTTCACCCCATGACAATTCCATGAGATGAGGAATTGCTTCAGTCATTGATGCATACGTATGTGTTGCACCGAACTCCATGGCTTTTTCACGCTTGAACTCAACAGGGTCAATAGCAATGATTCGCTTTGCACCAGCCATCCGAGCACCTTGTACAGCGTTGATACCAATGCCGCCGATACCAACAACTACGACAGTGTCGCCAGGCTGTGTATCTGCGCGAGTTGTAGCAGAGCCCCAGCC
>CAMDBY010000187.1 GCA_945889575.1 Bifidobacterium breve | reverse complement strand
AACAGCCATGACAAGTGGGTTGCCGTTATACGTACCCACGTGAACAACTCTGCCACTTTCAATTTGCTGCATGCATTCAAGCGTTCCGCCAAATGCGCCAACAGGCAAACCGCCGCCGATGCTCTTTGCTAAACAGACCATGTCAGGTTGCACATCAAGCGCACCTGTTGCTCCGCTCCAACCAGCAGTAATACCGGTCTTCACTTCATCAAAAATCAACATGGTGCCATGTTCACGCGTAATGCGTCGAACGTCTTCCAAGTATCCAGGCTGTGGCAAACAAATGCCGATGTTTTCCATGACAGGTTCAACAATGAAACATGCAACATCGTTTCTGGACAATGCACGTTCCAAAGCCTCGGCATCATTGAACGGAATCACAATGGTGTCGCGTACGACAGCATCGGTAACGCCTGCGCTGGACGGCACTGACAATGGATTATCTGCAGCCCCTGCAAAGCGAAGATCAGGCTTCTGCGACACCATGACAACGTCATGATGCCCGTGATAGCCGCCTTCAACCTTGACGATTTTGTCGCGGCCAGTCACACCGCGTGCAACACGAATGGCATCCATCGTGGATTCAGTTCCTGAGTTCGTGAATCGCCACATGGGCAAACCAAAACGATCACGCAATAACTCAGCGACATCTGCAGTTATTTCAGCTGGTGAAACAAACAATGTTCCACTATCAAGCTGTGTCTCGATTGTCTTTCGAACAAGCGGGTTTACATGACCAGAAAAGAGCGCACCAAAGCCCATGCTGAAGTCAATAAGTTTGTTTCCGTCAACGTCAGTCATCCAGGCACCTTGTGCCTTGGCGATAACGATTGGATGTGGGTCATACGCCTGCAAACTTGATGGCACACCGAGGGGAAGCACCTTCTTTGCCCTCGCGTTAGCCGCCTGGGAACCAGGCGTTTTTTCGACGTATGTACGCAACTCACGCTGCGTTATTTGCTTGGCTCTGTCTGCCAAGTTGTGGTGCAACGTGGGATTCGTTGCTGACATTGGTATCACCCCGATTAGCGGTTGTACCCATCCTACTCGTCTTCTGATGAGGTCGTGAGAAAACCTTGTTTCTCTAATGAAGTTGGGACTGTGCGCTCTACATGGCACACTTGTTACACGCATGGTGGGCGTAGCTCAGTTGGTTAGAGCGCTAGGTTGTGGTCCTAGAGGCCGGGGGTTCGAATCCCCTCGTTCACCCCAAATCGTGGGCCGGTATCAATTCAGATACCGGCGGCACGAAGCCCTCATTGGGGAACACATGGCCGTGTCGCCTAGTGTTGAACCTCGTAACGCGCCTTTAGCTCAGCTGGTAGAGCAACGGACTCTTAATCCGCAGGTCCTGGGTTCGATCCCCAGAGGGCGCACCAAATTCATCGGAGATTCTCATGGCTGTTCTTGAAGTAGAAACATTCACCCTGGCGGCAGGAGTCGATGCGCCTGCGTTTCGGGCTCTTGACGAGCAGATGCAGGAATGGTGCTACGTAAATCGTCCTGGACTTGCACGACGCACTACGGCTCGCTCTGAAAACGGTACGTACGTGGTGATCACTTTGTTTGGCGACGCATCACAAGCTGTCAGCACGTATTACAAAGACTCCGATGCAGTTGTTACCGCATGGAGCGCTGCAATTAATGAATCAAGCCGCAGTGTTGCGGTGTATTCACTGCTGTAATTACTGTTGCACCAACGTAATCGGGTTGCCTTCAGGGTCTTCAATACCTGCAATCAACGCACGGCCAGGAATCTGAAACGGTTCCGATGTCAACGTGCCACCAAGTGACACTGCCATCGCGCGAGATGCTTCAACGTTTTTCACCTGAATAAAAAGAGTGACTCCACCGCGAGCGCCTTGACTCATGTGGCCACCGATGCCATTTTCTGGACCACCGATGCCTGTAGGAATCTGGCGAAGGAAACCTTCACTCATGTCCCAATTAAACATCTGGCGATAAAACGGTTCAAGCACATCAATATTCAGTGCTTCAATCTGAAAATACACAACAGGGCGTGCCCATTCGTTCGTCATTTTGTTCTCCTATCGGCTGAAGGCTGCGACCACTTCAACGTGGTGCGTCTCTGGGAAAATGTCTAACACTTCTACTTCGCCAAGCTTGTAGCCAGCGTCGCAGAGGTACTTTGCGTCGCGCGCTCCAGCAACTGGGTCGCAACTGACCAGAATGACCGTGTGTGCCTCGGTTGCAACTACTGATGCAGCGCCCATTTTCCCTAAACCATGGCGTGATGGGTCTGCAATGACTACATCGGCTTCCATGGCATCCCATTGATCCATATTTGCTTGCTCGATTGTTGCTGCACATTCAGCCAAGTTGCGTACTGCGTCTTTGCATGCTGATTCGGAGGATTCCACCAACATCAGTTCGTCGAAACGCTGCGAAAACGCAAGGCTGAATAGGCCAATGCCACCGTATGCGTCAACCATGTATCCGCCTTCGATGCCAAGTTTGTCGAGACGACGCGATACAGAATCGATAATGAGTTCTGCTGCTTCAGGCGATGACTGAAAAAACGAGCCCATTGACACTTTGTATGTGTGCTCGCCAACGACTTCAGAAATTGACGCGCGCTCGCCAGTCTTCAAGCCTGCAGGAAGTCCGTTGGCGAGTTTGCCTTCATGATTCCAGACACCGATGTTATTGGTACGAGCACCAACACGAATAGTGACTTCACCAGCACCTTCAAGAACAGGGTTCGCAATGAAGTCATTGATGAGTGGGTGAGCAATCATGCAATTAGTGACTGGAACAATGTCGTGCGAATCATGTGCACGAAAACCAATAATGCCGTCGTCGCCAGCAACCATGCGCACAGTGGTGCGACGAGCGTCGTCTGTAAGGCGGCGCAATTGCGGGTCAATTTCCATGCGAGCAGTACGGGCGTATGCCTCGGCCACGATGGCAAGTTTGGCTTGGCCTTGGATGCGTCGTTCGATGTGTTGGAAATCGCAACCACCGCAACCTTCAGCCACGTGAGGGCATGGGGGGACGCGACGATTGGCCGACGGTTCAAGAACTGAGATCAATTGGCCACGGCCAAAGTCCTTCTTTTCCTCGGACAATGAGATTTCGACTAATTCGCCGGCAAGGACGCCTGGGACGAATACAACGCGGCCATCTTCAAGGCGGGTAATGCCTTCGCCGCCTGCGACGAGCTTTTCAATACGAACAGAATGGGGTGTTGTCACCGTGACAGGCTACGGCGCAAGTCCGAGTGAAAGTCATTTCGCTAGTGTGAGAGGC
>CAMDBY010000186.1 GCA_945889575.1 Bifidobacterium breve | reverse complement strand
GGTGTTCATTATCTAGACCTAGCTGCAGGCGAAGAGGCGCGTTTCAATCGCGACATGGAAGCACTCGAGATGTTGCCTGCGTACAGCACGCCGCGCGCTTCATCGGCCATTACTGATATTCGTAAATTCATCGGCCTCGTTCTCGACCGTGGTTTTGCCTATGCCGTCGGCGGATCTGTGTATTTCGATGTCACGAAAGTTCCAACCTTCGGAGAAGTGTCGCATTACAGCCACGAACAGATGCTTGAATTCGCCCGTCAACGCGGCGGCAATGTGGATGATCCCCAGAAACGAAACCCACTCGACTTTGTGTTGTGGCACCCATCGGCAGATGATGAACCTGCTTGGGATGCAACGTGGGGCGCAGGTCGGCCAGGTTGGCATATCGAATGCTCAGCACTTGCATTGCGCGACCTCGGCACCACTATTGATTTGCATGGCGGCGGAAGCGACCTGATATTTCCCCATCATGAATGTGAACGCGCCCAGTCTGAGGCGGCAACGGGCGAGACATTTGTGAAGCATTGGATGCACGTAGCAATGGTGTTTAAAGATGGCGAGAAAATGTCAAAGAGTCTCGGCAACTTGGTTTTTGTTGATCAGTTGCGCACATTGTGGGATCCTCGTTCAATTCGCATCGCCATTATTGAGCACCACTACCGCACGGAATGGGAATGGGATGAAAGTCTGATGCCCCGTAGTTCAGCGCGCCTAACACAGTGGGTTGCTTCAGTCGGAGGAACCAAATCTGGCCTTTTGGATTCGGTGAGGGCGTGTCTTGATAGTGACCTAGATACACCTGGGGCACTTGCCCTGATCGATGCCGCCGCAGCTAACGGTGTCGACGTCAGTACCTCAGCAGCTCTCTTGGGAGTCGAATTACTCACCCCTGTAGGGCCTCGCTAACAATTGCATTCGCCTGTCGTGCGGTTTCGAAATCACGAGTATTATGTGCCAATCATGGCAACACATTCGGACTCACATTCATCAGTTGATGATCTGGTATTGCCTACATCCAGTCGAGCCCAACCGCGAGCGCGAGCTCTTCTGCGGCCACTCACCACAAAGTTGTGGAAGTTTCATTTTGAAGGCTTTGAAAATCTTCCCGAGTCCGGACCAGCTATTTTGTGTCCGAACCACATCAGTTTTCTTGACTCGGTTTTCACCATGGTGCATGCAGGGCGTCAAATCAGTTTTGTCGGTAAGGCTGAATACATGGATTCATGGAAGACAAAATATTTGTTTCCTGCCCTTGGCATGATTCCTATCGATCGCTCGGGAGGATCAAAAAGTGAAGGGGCCCTCTTGGCAGCTGAGGCAGTTCTTCGACGCGGAGAACTCTTTGGCATCTTTCCCGAAGGAACGCGCAGTAGAGATGGCATGTTGTACAAAGGTCATACCGGAGCAGCACGTCTTGCCATGAAGGTGGGTTGTCCAATTCTGCCTGTCGGAATTATTGGTACTCGAGAGATCCAACCACCTGACACTCTGATGCCGCGTTTAGGGCGTGAATGCATAATCAAAATTGGTGCACCCATTGAAGTGTCCCGCTATCGCGACCGAGCTGATGACCACATGGTTCTGCGAGAAATCACCGACGAACTGATGTTTGAGATCCAGGCGCTAACAGGCCAGGAATATCGCAATGTCTATGCCACCAAACGTGCAGAGAGCATCCCGACGGAACAGGCCGTGTTGAATCACAGCTAAATAGACCGAGCCGACACTCTCGTCAGCCGTAGAATAGTGGTCTCATGTCAGAGATTTCAGTACTTCTTCCCGACGGATCCGCGCGAGCATTGCCCGCTGGCTCGTCAATTGCCGATCTAGCGGCATCTATCGGCTCACGTCTTGCTAAGGCTGCTGTGGCAGGCACGGTCAATGGCGCTGAAGTTGACTTGACAGTCCCATTGTTTGACGGAGCCACGGTGTCGATTATCACGGCTGACTCTGATGCCGGTCGTCACGTGCTGCGCCATTCAACTGCTCATGTTCTGGCACAAGCAGTTGTGCAGTTGTTCGATGGAGCTCACTTCACAATTGGGCCTGCAATTGAAGATGGTTTTTATTACGACTTCGCATTGCCTGATAACAAAACATTCTCTGATGATGATTTGGCGGCTATCGAAAAGCGCATGCGCGAGATCATGAAGGCAAATCAGCCGTTCACTCGTTCAGAAGTTTCAGTAAAGGAGGCTTTGGCAGTCTTTGCTACTCAACCGTACAAGTGCGAAATTATTGAACGCGTAACATCGGGTGCTGCAGACGGAAGCGATGTTGCTGAAGTCGGAAGTTCCGATTCAGTCAGTCTGTATCGCAACTCAGATTCATTTGTTGACCTATGCCGTGGCCCTCACGTACCTTCAACGTCTCGCCTTGGGCATTTCAGTCTGATGAAAGTTGCTGGTGCATATTGGCGCGGAAATGAAAAGGGCCCGATGTTGCAACGCATCTATGGCACCGCGTGGGAATCCGACACGGCACTCAAAGAGCATTTGCACCGACTCGAAGAAGCAACGAAGCGTGACCATCGCCGTCTTGCAAACGAACTAGACCTGTTGTCTTTTCCCACCGAACTTGGAGGCGGGCTTGCTGTCTGGCATCCAAAGGGTGCAATCGTTCGCAAATTAATGGAGGACTACAGCCGTCAACGCCACCAAGACGGCGACTACCAGTTTGTGTACACACCGCATCTTGCGAATGCGAATCTGTTCGCCAAGTCGGGACACCTTGATTTTTATGCCGATGGTATGTATCCGCCGATGGAGATGGATAACGGCACGTACTACATGAAGCCAATGAACTGCCCCATGCATTGTCTCATTTTTGACAGTCGTCAACGCAGTTACCGTGAACTTCCTTTGCGTCTATTCGAGTTAGGCAACGTGTATCGGTACGAGCGCGCCGGAACTCTTCATGGACTTCTTCGTATCCGCGGATTCACTCAAGATGACAGCCACATCTATTGCACAGAAGAACAAATGGCAGATGAGATTTCGTCCTTGCTTGACTTCATCATGTCTGTGTTGCGCAGATTCGGATTCAACGATTTTGAATTCAATTTGTCTACGCGCGACCCTGAAAAATCAGTCGGATCTGATGAAATCTGGGGCAAAGCTACAGTGGCTCTGCGTGAAGCGCTTGACCGACACGGTGTTGAATACAAAATCAAGGAAGGCGATGCCGCTTTTTATGGTCCGAAGATTGACATTGATGTCCGTGATGCCATTGGGCGTAAGTGGCAATTAAGCACGATCCAGTGTGACTTCAACT
>CAMDBY010000185.1 GCA_945889575.1 Bifidobacterium breve | reverse complement strand
ACACATTGTTTGCTTCGTATCAAGAAACCACGTGCTCTTGCGCCCTGACTTCAATGTGAAGTCTCCAATTTTCAATGAATGCTCAAAGACATGGTCGCGAAGTGTGGCCAACAATGGAGACAACGGCGGTAAACCATCGGGTGTGTGTGGAAATTCTGCAGACATCGTGTGGTCCTATTCCTGTAGTAGCGAATCAATTGCGCGACCCGCATGTCGCAATACGCGGGACAAATCAAACGCGACATCAATTTGTTTCCCACTGAGCGTCACTTTTGCATCAGCAGCTAATACTTCGCGCAAGTGCGTGCCCGATGAAATTGCAGTTGCTGCGGCTGATTGCACGATGCGGTATGCATCATCGCGGGTCATGCCCGACTCAACAAGCGCAAGCAACACAGATTGTGAGAACACAACTCCATGAAGTGCATTCAAGTTTGTCTGCATGCGTTCTGTGTCAACTTCAAGGTTTGAAAGCAATCGCGCCATGCGGCGTGCCATGTACACAGCTAAAGAAGCCGAGTCTGGCAACACAATGCGTTCAGCTGACGAATGCGAAATATCTCGTTCGTGCCACAGCGGAACGTCTTGCAAGCCAACCTGAGCATTGGCACGTAACACACGTGACAAACCACTAATGGTTTCTGCGGAGATTGGGTTGCGCTTGTGCGGCATTGCGCTAGAACCTTTTTGCCCAGGCGCAAACCCTTCACGTACTTCATTAACTTCTGTTCGCTGCAAGTGGCGCAGTTCCACTGCAATTGATTCAAGTGTTGTGCCAACAGATGCACATGCATACAAGAACTCAGCATGACGATCACGTGCAACTACTTGAGTTGCAGGTACCGGGGTGAGAGACAAATGTTGTGCAACACGTGCTTCCACTTCTGGTTCGATATTGGAATACGTACCAACAGCACCAGACAATTTACACACAGCAATTGCGTCACGCGCACGCAAGATACGTTCGCGATCACGCTTTACTTGAGCACCCCACAGTGCAACTTTTGCACCGAACGTGGTCGGTTCTGCATGAATGCCATGTGTGCGGCCGATCATTGCAGTGTTGCGATGTGTAGTTGCCAATGTGGTGATCACATCAATCAAGTCATTCAACGAGTCATGAATCAGTGTTGAGGCATCACGCAACGCCCAGCACAAACCAGTATCAACTACGTCTGTGCTGGTGAGTCCATAATGAATCCATGAACCAGCTGGAGCGCCAATACTTTCCTGCAAAACATCAACAAAAGCAGCCACATCATGATTGGTAATTGCTTCGCGAGCTTCAACCCGTGCAACAAACGCAGCATCTATTACAGGGGCGTTACGCCTGCATTCTTCTGCAACAGTTTTTGGTACAACACCGGTGGCAGCTAATGCATCGGTGACAGCAAGTTCAATCTCGAGCCAGCGAGACATCTTCGCTTCTTCTGAGAACAATGCATCAGTGTCTGGTGTGGAGTACCGCTTGATCATTAACGCACCACCATGGCATCACGCGATGGGCCGGTACCCACCATAGAAACAGGGATACCCGTTTCACGTTCAACGATTTTCACAATCTGTTGAGCACTGTGTGGCAAGTCAGCAAACTTTGTGATTCCCTCTGTGCTTGATTTCCACCCGGGCAATGTTTCATATACCGGCACTGCGTGCGCCAACATGTCAGGACGGTCAGGGTAGTTGCGCATCACGGTTCCGTTCATGCTGTATCCAGTGCAGACCTTCACTTCATCGAAGGTATCTAAAACATCAAGCTTTGTGAGGGCAATTTCAGTCAAAGAGTTCACGCGCGTTGCATGACGCAGCATCACGGTGTCAAGCCAGCCGGTGCGGCGACGCCGCCCTGTAACAGTTCCGTATTCGCGGCCAATGTCTACAAGTGCTTCACCAAGGGCATCAGTGAGTTCTGATGGGAAAGGCCCCATTCCGACACGCGTTGTGTATGCCTTCGTGATGCCGACAATGCGATCGATATGGCGTGGCCCAAGTCCACTCCCAATAGCTGCACCACCGGCAATGGGGTTTGACGATGTGACGTACGGGTATGTGCCGTGGTCAATATCAAGGAAAGTTGCTTGTGCGCCTTCTAACAAGATGTTGTCTCCACGTTCGCGAGCATCATGCAAGAGGTTCACTGTGTCTGCAACATATGGTGCAAGGCGCTGCGCATAAGCGATAAACGCGGTGACGACTTCTTCCACGTCAAACGTGTCGCCGCCAACATCGCTTACTTCGCGCCGTGCAGCAACTGCGCGTTCACGAACCCGCTGTTCGAAAACTCTGATATCAAGAACTTCACCGACGCGAATACCAGCTCGCTTGACCTTGTCAACATATGCAGGTCCGATGCCCTTCAACGTTGTGCCAATTTTTAAATCACCACGCGCGACTTCCTGTGCTGCGTCCATGGCCTGATGCCACGGGAAAATCAGGTGCGCAAGGCTAGAAACTTTTAGCCGTGCTGTAGAGATGCCACGCGACTCAAGAGCGTCGATTTCCTTAAACAAAGTTGGCAAGTCAACAACGACGCCATTGCCAATAACGGGGGTCACTGTGTCGTAAAAAACACCGCTTGGGGTGAGCTGCAAGGCGTACTTTTGATCACCAATAACGACGGTGTGGCCGGCATTGTGGCCACCTTGGTAGCGAGCAACGATCTGATGAGAAGCGGCAAGAAGGTCAATAACTTTGGCTTTGCCCTCGTCACCCCACTGGGTACCTACAACAACGGTGACGCTCATACACGCTCCTCCTTCGGAACGTGTATTAACTCTACTTGGTGCAGGCGAAACTCATCCGCTCCCTTTCATCGCCCGCAGGTAGATTTCTCTATGTGACCGCAATCCTTCGCCGCCAAACATGGTCGACCATGACCGATGCCGACAAGGAAGCTCTCTGCCACCGCGGTCTCGACGACATCTTCGACGCTGGTCTGCGCTCGTCCATTGGCGCCCTGATTGAAGACGTCCGTGTACGTGGCGACCAGGCTGTGTGCGATGCCCTACAGAAGTTTGACGGCATCTCGCTGACCCCGAGCCAATTACGGGTTTCGGCGCAAGAGATTGCAGATGCCCGTATTGACCCAGCGGTCGAAAATGCCATTATCGATGCCATCTCTCACTTACGTGCCTTCAATGAGGAACTGCGTGAACGGTCGAACGACTGGCAAATGGAACTTGAAAACGGACTCACGGCCGGCGAAAAGATCACTCCAATCTCTAGCGTCGGCCTGTTCGTGCCCAGTGGCAAAGCCAGCTATCCAACAGTCGCATGCCA
>CAMDBY010000184.1 GCA_945889575.1 Bifidobacterium breve | reverse complement strand
ATCGTTCGCGAACCGTGGTCGTTGGGTGATTATGTTGAGAAGCCACGTGCGTGGCGCTTGCCGATGAGTTGTGTACGCCGACACGGACCAGGTTGGGTTGCAATTGGTGATGCTGCCGGATTTGTGAATCCGATGAATGGTGAAGGCATTGACTACGCACTTGAGTCGGGTGCGCTCGCCGTTAAGTGTTTCCTAGACAATCCAGCGACCGCACCAAGTTCATACGACACGCAAGTCGGCGAACGATTCGATTCGTTCTTACGCACAGGTCGACGATTCAGTTTTATTATTGGTCATCCGTGGTTATTGCGACCTGGTTTACGCGTCGCTGTCGGAACTCAAGTTGCCGCCGATATCACACTTGCTGTCATGGGTAATTTGATTGACTCAACGACTCCAGGTGCTGCTGGAAAAGTCATGCGACTGGCCGACAACGCGTTACGAATCGCTGACCCACTGCTGCGACGAACTCGTGCCAAGGCATAGTTAACACCCCGCAACAAACCGGAACTATTCATTTGATGCGCAGGCCAGAGATTGCACAAGCAATCACCATCTGCTGGATCTCTGAGGTGACCTCGCAGATCGTGTGACTTTGCAACTCAAGAGATCAAGATTCGCCACAATATGGTGTTATATGTTTTTAGATCCGATCCCCAAATGAGTTTGGCTGAAGCATCCCACTTGATGGTGTCGTATCCGTCTTTCACTCCGACTTCCTGCGGCGTATATGTTGATGCACCCACCCAAGACGAATCGTCAAAGTTCTGTGTTACCCAGTCTTTTGGCTCCTCGAGATTTTCAAACAGGCAGTCAGTGTTTGGATCGGAGGACTTTTCGCACGCGACATTGAGTGGCGCAGTCTGCACGACAAAACTGCGCCAGTTTTTATCGGTTGTGCCGACCACCACGCCGGTTGACAGATCAGTGAACTGCGCAATGAACCCTCCATCACCCATCTGCTGATTACCTTCGCCAATATATTCAAGACCGCTATCGGTCTCTTTGAAATCCTTAGTGACCACAGCAATCATGAGGGGATACGTGGCTTCAAATGTTATTGACTCGGAATTGAATGATCGCTCGGTCGTAATAGGTACTGAATCCTCTCCAACTAGCTGACCATTAACGTAGAGAGAGAACCAGTTGTCTGCCCACACTTCCGCCATAAAAGTTGATGATGCCGCGGGAGTCACAGAGGTTGAAATCAAAGTGTCATCAGTAGAAGGTGTTGAAATCAACGTTTCATCAGTGGATTGTCTTGCATCTGAGCCGCATGCAGAAATAAAGAGAGTCGACCCCGCCAGGGCAAGAAGGATTTTGGAAGGTGAGAAATTGGGCCTGCTCTTCAAAGTGATGCTCCTAGAGGGTTACTTAGATTTCTCAATATAAGGCACATAGGTAAGTTAACAGTAAGAAGAGTAACTCATCTGACAAATGTGCAGGCAAGCGATTGCACGAGCGATCACCAACTACTGAATCTCTGAGGTGCCTCAAACGGCAACAGTGAGTGCGTCGTATTCGTAGACCCAATCAAGAATTGACATTCCCGGTGGCGTCAGCGAGAAAAACATGTCTCGATCTTTTTGTTCTTGACCATCCACCATATGGAACAAATCACGGTTCATGAACGATGATGTTTGCACTTGAGCTGTGCGACCCTGACGGGCATTTTCATATCGACGAAGCGAAAGGGCTGCATCACTCGTGTTTGTATCAATGAGACAACGTGCCAGCACCACGGCATCTTCAATTGCTTGGCATGAGCCTTGAGCCATGAAGGGAAGCATGGGATGACACGCATCACCGAGCAATGTAGTTGTACCTATTCCCCATTGTTCCAGTGGTTCGCGGTCGTATAACGCCCAGCGGAAAACTGGTTCTTCGACCCGGGCAAGGAGTGAGAGGAGTTCAGGTGACCAACCTTCAAATCGCGCATACAGATCTTCTACTGTTCCTTGCTCGGTCCATGATTCGGTTTCCCACGAATCTTCAGGCGAGATACAGACCAGGTTGAGATGACTGCGATGACGCCCAATGAAATAACTCACCACATGTCGGTCTGGACCCATGCGGTTAGTGACATCAATTGGTAGATCTTCTACGAACTTGCGTGGGACCAAGGCGCGATACGCTGCAGAGCCGCTAAACCGGGGCTTATCTAGACCACCAACGCACGGCCGAACCACGGAATGAATTCCATCGGCACCAATCACGATGTCAAAGGACTGAGTTGCTCCATCGGCAAATCGAACAACCGACGATGTTTCACCTGGCTCAACTCCAACAACATGTGTGGAGAATCTCAGGGTCACATTTGTCTGTTGCGCCACCGCATTTCCAAGAATTTCAACTAGTTCATTTCGCGCAACGTTTGCCAACGGCAACTGATGTTGCAAGACAAAACTGTCGTCAAGGTCTGCCACACGAAGAATGGAGTCATCTTCCCAACGGCGAAATACAACTCGTTGCGGATGTACCGCAATGTCTGAATATGCCCGGCCAAGACCCAACGAATGCAAAAGACGAGAAGCATTTGGACTGATTTGTACACCAGCACCAATTTCTCTGATTCCCGCGGAACGTTCAAAGACAGTTACGTCATGAGAACTCTGAGAGAGCGCTAGAGCAGCAGTGAGCCCACCAATTCCCCCACCAACTAATGCAATTTTCATGATTCAAAACTCCCCCAACGTCCATAAATTACTCCATGCACAGGCTGAAGATCGCATGGGCAACTACCTTGAGCCGTTTTGTCATGTCCTCTCTTTTATCGACACATTGAGAATCAGATATGCTGACCTCCTGAAAAAGATCGCTTTCTTTGACACCTGATAATCCTTTGAAGGGCCTGACACATGGCAACGACAGTTACTCTCACCGGCACTGGTATCCCAAATATTGCACCTGGTCGCGCAGGAGCCGGCGTGTTCGTGAAATACAATGATGTCGTCGTGCAATTTGATGCGGGTCGCGCCACATGTAATCGGCTTATTGAAGCGGGTCTTCGACTTGCTGATCTAGATGCAGTGTTCATCACTCACATTCACAGCGATCATGTTTTCGGATTAGCAGAGCTAGTTTTGTCGAGATGGATTGAGACCCAATTTGATCAGGTGGCTACCCCACTGCCCATTTTTGCGCCGTCTGGAGGAGCTGCACGTTTCGTGAAACGAATGCTGGAACCGTACGACGAAGACACCCACATTCGACGCGAGCACACAGGATCACGCGAAGTAGTGCTTGATGCTCGCGAATTTCCCGCTTCATTCACCCCCGCAGAAGTGTGGGCTTCTGCGGATCGCGCAGTAGTGGTGGAATCTGTTGCTGTGCACCA
>CAMDBY010000183.1 GCA_945889575.1 Bifidobacterium breve | reverse complement strand
TTGAGCGTGCGCGTGTTTTGTGCTACCTGATTGATCTGGTCGCACTTGACGGCAGAGCGCCCGATGAGCAACTTCGTATTTTGCAGCATGAAGTTGGGAATTATCGCCCAGACCTTCTCGAACGACCATTCATTATTGTGGGAACAAAGACCGACAGCATCGATGCTGAGACTCTTGCGGCTTGGCCACATCCGTCGATGTCTGCAATCACTATGACTAACGTGCGAAGCATTATCGGATCTCTCGCACAGCAAGTGAAATATGCACGTCAAGCAGAGCCCACTGTTGAAGCCACCATCATCATGCGTCCTGACACAGAACACGCGTGGGTTGAGCAGATGGGGGATAACGAGTTCCGCATCCATGGTCGCAACGCCGAGAGGGTTGTGGCGCTGAATGACGTGACTACTCCTGTTGCCCTGAACTATATTGACGAAAAATTCGCCAAGCTCGGAATACCTAAATTGCTGTCAAAAGCAGGGGTCCGAGAGGGTGATGTCGTCTGGGTTGCACAATTCAGTTTCGAATTCGTGCCAGAAGTGTGATGCTGTAGCGATGCGCGTCGTCGTCAAAGTCGGAACTTCCTCACTTACCAACACAGAGGGCCACATCAAGACTGAAGTAATTCAGCTGGTGTCACAGCAATTGGCTGCTGCACGTGCGCAGGGCCATGAGGTGTTGTTGGTGACGTCCGGCGCGGTTGCATCAGGTGTGGCCGGACTCGGCTTAGCAGAACGTCCGAACGATGTTCTTTCTCTTCAAGCTTTATCTGCAGTCGGTCAACCACAGTTGATGGCTGCTTACAACAACGCCCTTCGGGAGTTTTCGTTGGTTGGAGCACAAGTTCTTCTTGTGCCTCATGACTTTGTTGATCGTCAGCAATATCTACACGCGCGCGACACGATTGGTCGACTTTTGGAGTTGGGTTGTATCCCCATCATCAATGAAAATGATGCAATCGCAAATAATGAAATTCGGTACGGCGACAATGATCATCTTGCAGCTCTTCTTGCACACCTTGTCTCTGCTGACATGCTGGTGCTGCTAACAGACACTGCAGGGCTGTACACATCTGACCCACGAACAAATTCTGACGCAACGGTGATTTCAGTCGTTGCAGCAGATGATCCATTGCTGTCGGTTTCGGCTTCAGGCGCAGGTTCAGACAGGGGTAGCGGTGGAATGGCATCGAAACTTGCTGCAGCACGTATTGCTTCGTGGTCTGGTGTAACAGCTGTTATCGCTGCAGCCGAATCTGAATCAGCTGTTATGGCCGCAATCAATGGCGATGCCGTAGGGACACGATTCTTGCCTCATGATCGTCAGCTGTCTGCTCGGAAGTTGTGGATTGCTTTTGCCGCCGAGGTCGAAGGCTCAATTGTCATTGATGCTGGCGCAAGGGATGCATTGGTATTGCGTGGCACTTCGCTGTTGCCAGCTGGTGTAACGGCAGTTACGGGTTCATTTGATGTGGGCGCAGTCGTTGAAGTGGTTGCTCAATCGGGTGAATTGTTGGCTCGCGGTTTAACGGCAATGTCGTCTGATGTTGTTGCATCAAGCATGGGAAAGCGCACTGCTGATCTCGTTGATCTTTCAGTTGTTGAAACCGTGCATCGTGACGATCTCGTAGTGCTAACGAACCAATAATTAACTACGACAGCGTGGTTTCGTGATCCGTGCCGCGGGTTGGCATCACTGAAGCAAGGTTGTGCATCTCAGGAACCCGAAGTGCGTATAAAGCAACAATGTAGACAACGAGACCTGCGCTTATGCAGAGGAAAAGCTCGGCAAGTTGCGACATTCCTGAACGTGGATGCAAGACGTGTTCAAGACCCCAAACGGCGGCGCCCATAACCGCACTTCCAACGGTTGCGCGCCAAATAAGCGAAAGAAGACTGAGCCATTGAACGGCTTCATACTTCTTATGAAGAAGCCACAAGACGACAACAGACGAGATCATGTAGGCGATTCCGAATGACAGTCCCAATCCGAGAACGCCATGCCGCTCGACAAGGAACAATGCCAAGACGATGTTCAAGGCATTTTCAAACAGGTTGATGTAAAACGGCGTACGGGTGTCTTCGTGTGCATAGAAGCCACGGAGACAGAAAATGTATATAGAGAAGCCTGCTAACCCAACGGAAAATCCGGCGAGTGCACGCGCCGTGTTGTGAGATGCGATGGAGTTAAAGTGCCCATGTTCCAAGATTGCACTGATGATGGGGTTGGCCAAAATGACGATTGCTACAGACGCAGGGATTGTCAAGATACTGATCCAACGCACACCTGAAGTAAGCCACGATTTGAAACCAGCCTTGTCGCCAGCTCGTACGCGCCGAACAAGTTCAGGCACAAATGTCGTGGCAATCGAAATTGCTAGAAGACCATGAGGCAACATGAAGAATGTAAATGCCTTGCTATACGCATCTTGATTTCCGCTGCCTGGTTCTGCAAGGTTCTTAATCACGACTAAGGCCACTTGGTTCGTAACGACGTATCCAAAAGTCCACGAAGAAAGTTTGATCATCGTGCGCACAGCAGGATGGCTAAAATTAGGGGTGAAGCGAAGAGTGATATCGGCGCGTTTCAATGCAGGAATGAGCACTAACCCCATTGCCATCACGCCTGCTGTGGCTGACATTGTAAAAAGCCAGAAGAAGGTGTGATCAGTGAGAACGGTTTCTAGGCCGGGTGTTCCGTCGCGGGTGAATGGGATGATGAGAAGCATCGTGATGGTGATGACATTTGACAGAACTGGGCTCCATGCGGCGGCAAAGAAGTGGCGACGTGAATTCAAGAGCGCTGAAGCGATTGCGGTGAGCCCGTAAAAGAAAATTTGAACGAGAAAAATACGCGACATGATTGTGCCGACACGACGGAACTGTTCAGGATCAACAAGTGGGCTGACGTGAAGAGAAAACAGTTGAAAGATCAGAGGAGCCGCGGCGACTGCAACGGCTGTAGCAATTGCAAGAACGATGAGCGAGACAGAAACCACAGCATTCGTGGCTTCGTCGTCGTCGTCCTCAGCAAAGCGTGTGAACAATGGCACGAGGCTTGCAGCAAGAAGCCCGCCGACAAGAAGTTCATAAATTGAGTTTGGGGAATTATTGGCGCCGTCAAAGGCGTCGGCAAGAGCAGTTTGTCCAATGATGATTCCGAACACCACGACCCGCAATAGCCCTGTAAGGCGAGACATGGCAGTCCCGATTGCGACAATAAGAGTGTCCTTGAACATGACTGGAAGGTTAGGTCCTGTGGCGAGGTGGAAGGGGGTACGCGGGTCGCTAGCCCAATGCCTTCAATTCGAGCACCCGCCACTAGATTGGAAGACTTATGGATA
>CAMDBY010000182.1 GCA_945889575.1 Bifidobacterium breve | reverse complement strand
ATTACTGCATCACACAACGTGTGGTCTGACAATGGAATCAAAGTGTTTGCATCGGGCGGCGCAAAACTAGGCGACGCAGAACAAATTGAAATCGAACGTGAATGGCATGCGATGGTTTCTGAACCAGTCGTACATGCCCAACCAGTCATTCACGATGCCACTGGAATTCTTGGCGAGTATGCAACACATCGTCTCAATGTTGTTGGTGAAGCACTGTCGGGAGTCCGGATAGTTCTTGATTGTGCCAATGGTGCGATGTCGCGCGTTGCGCCTGAAGTCTTTATGACTGCTGGTGCAGATGTATCGGTGATTCATGCATCGCCTAATGGTCGCAATATCAACGACAATTGTGGTGCAACTGCACCGCAACAATTGGCTGCGCAAGTAATTGCAGAGGGCGCCGATATCGGAATTGCCTTTGATGGAGATGGCGATCGACTGATTGCTGTTAGTGCGAGTGGTGCACTGATTGATGGCGACCACATCATGGCAATTGCTGCAGTTGATCTTGCGCATCGTGGGCTTCTTCGCAACAAAGGTGTTGCAGTGACTGTGATGACAAACCTTGGTTTTCATCACACCATGCGCGACAACAATATTGATGTAGTCATTACGCCAGTCGGTGACCGTAGCGTTCTTGTTGCACTTGATGAATTTGATTTCGTGTTAGGTGGGGAACAGAGCGGCCATGTTATTCACCGTGCACATGCCACAACAGGTGATGGCCTGTTAGCTGCACTGCAACTGGTTGAATACATCACGCGTGCACATGTCACTCTTGATCAAGCCGCATCCATCATGCAGTCGTATCCGCAAATACTGGTGAACATTCGTACTCTCAATCGGGTACATGACCCTGTGCATGACATTGCCGAACAGATTGCACAGGCAGAAGCCGAATTGGGCGACAATGGGCGCATTTTGGTGAGGTCATCGGGAACAGAATCTTTATTGCGCGTGATGGTGGAAGCAGCAGATCAAGTCACTGCAGAGTCCATTGCCATGCGTCTTGCCCAATCTCTTGTCGAGATCCATGGCGGGTCTATTGAGGGAACGCACTAGTGGCACCGACCAGCGAGAGTAATCTGTAGGCATGTGCGGCATTATTGGCATCCTGCCCCGGCCGAGCACCCGTAGTGTGCCTACCGCCCAGAGCATCGAGGAACTACTCACAGCTGCTGTCAACGCGGGCACTGATTGCTCTCTCATCGCCGATGCGCTCATGGCTGCCGACCAGTTGTTGCGTGGAGACGCCGGTATTCAGGCGCTTGTTGGCAATGCGCAATTGATTACTCGCATCACTACTTGCCTCGATGCAATTGATGTGGTGTCCGCGGCGGAAGAAGTTCGCATTGACGCGCTTCATGTTGATACGGCAACACTCGATGCCGAAGTTGCTCGCTTATCGCGTGTGAAGGATGCGTCATGGGCAATTCGTCGCGATCGTTTACGTGCAGCAGATGCTGTGCATGTCTTTGCAGGTGCTGGCGCTGGCGCATCATCATTGGTCGGTTACTTTGCAATCCATCAGGCTTTCTCGGCTATAGACCGAATGGAAGTACGTGGTCGTGACTCTGCTGGTATCAGCGTTCTTGTTACATCGCCTTCATTTGCTTCGTTGTCAGCTGAACTAACTGGTCTTATGGCCGGCCGTATGTCTGATCCGTTGTTTACCAACACCAGTGTTCGCCACAGCGGTTCCACGTTGGTCTTTGTATACAAAGCTGCTGCGGAAATCGGCGAACTTGGTGACAACACCAAGCACATGCGTGATGCAGTGAGCGCAGATGCTCTATTGCGCACTGCTCTGTCCGTGTCTGACTCCCGCGTTGCAGTGCTTGGGCATACGCGATGGGCGAGCGTAGGCATTATCTCTGAGCCCAATGCTCATCCTGTCACTGGCGAAGAAATCGATGTGGCTGGCCAACAGGTGTCAGTCGCAGTTCTGAATGGTGATGTTGATAATCACACTGAATTACGTGAACGCCACAATTTACGTTTCGCAGATCCGATTACAACAGATGCCAAAGTAATTCCCGCCATCGTTGATCGCGGTCGAGGCACTGGTCTCGATACACAAGCAGCATTCCTAAACGCGGTCACCCAGTTTGAAGGCTCTGTTGCTATTGGGTACATGACAGCTAGTGACCCGAACGATATGTACTTGGCGCTGTTCGGCAGTGGACAAGGTTTATATATCGGCCTTGCTGAAGACCGCTTTATTGTTGCAAGTGAGCCATACGGAACTGTTGAAGAGACTGTGCACTTTGTACGTCTTGATGGCGAGACTCCACGCAAAGAAGGTGACCCCAATTCACGCGGGCAAGTAGTGCGCCTTCGTGTTGACGGAGCCGGCACAGTTGAAGGAATTACTCGCATTGCGTATGACGGAATCGAGATTCCGGTCACGAAAAGTGATGTTGCAGTTGCCGAAGTAACAACGCGTGATATCGACCGTGGTGATTCACCGCATTTCCTATTGAAGGAAATCACCGAAGCACCTCGCAGTTTCCGCAAGACCATTCGTGGCCGCACGCTTGACGTGAATGGTTTGCTTGTCCCAGACCTTGATTCGTTTACTTTGCCTAAGACAATCAGAGATCGTCTAGCGAGTGGATCTATTCGACGTATTCGCGTCATTGGTCAAGGCACCGCTGCCGTTGCGGGTACTTCACTGATTCCGGTGCTTGGTTCGTTGCTTAATTCTTCAATTCAAGTAGAGGCATTGACATCAACTGAACTGTCAGGTTTTGCAATGTCCACCGATATGTCTGACATGTTGGTGATTGCAGTCAGTCAAAGTGGTACCACCACAGATACCAACAGAACTGTCGACCTTGTTGCATCGCGCGGTGCTGCTGTACTGGCAATTGTGAATCGTCGCGGCAGCGAGCTTTCTAGTAAAGCCCACGGTGTGTATTACACATCTGATGGTCGAGATATTGAAATGAGTGTTGCGAGCACGAAGGCGTTCTATGCGCAAGTTGCCGCAGGGGCAATCTTGTCGTGCGCTATTGCGCAGGCAACGGGCAAGGTTGATGCTGACCGCATGCATCGAATCCTTGACTCGCTAGTTCATATGCCAGCTGCCATGGAATCGGTTATTGCACAACGCACTGAGATTGGTCTCATCGCGCAGAAGTATGCACCCTCTAAGCGATATTGGGCAGTTGTCGGCAATGGTCCGAACACGGTTGCCGCTCATGAAGTACGAATCAAGCTGTCCGAGTTGTGTTACAAATCAATTTCATGTGATGTCACTGAAGATAAAAAGCACATTGACCTCTCATGTGAGCCACTGATTCTGGTGTGTGCTGCTGGCCTCGGCGCTGGCACAGCAACAGAC
>CAMDBY010000181.1 GCA_945889575.1 Bifidobacterium breve | reverse complement strand
TCACGCAGTGATTCTCCGGCAACGAACTCTGTTTCGCCCACTGGAGCAAGATGAGCAGGTCCGTCGTTGCGATAACTGGCGCCGCATTCGATGAAGACTGTTTTCTCAATGAGATGGCCTGCAGTGGTGTCGCCGTGCAATTGGTCGAGTCCGTAGGGCAATGAACCGCCAATTGGCCACAGATGGTGGTGTGGGTCAACGATGCGGCGAGAGGGGTCAATGACCTCTTCGTGGACTTGGCTAAACCATTCTGGAGTTCCAGGTGCGTAACTATTCATCTCAATGTTCTAATACCTGTCCATCGTCACCGGCGTATTGGCAGGAAAGTTATTCGAGTGACACGATAAGAGGGCATAAACAAGGCAAAATGGATGCTGATGTTGACAGCCCGCCGCCTTACTACTTACACAGCAACAGTGTGCATGGTTCTAGCGATTCTGATTCAACAAGTCGTGACTCGTGGGTTTCTTTCTGATTTTGACAAAACGGCTCGGCTAACCTCTCGAGATGTCAATGCATCAATAGATTTCTTTTCTGTCACGGTCATGTTTGGTTTGCGAGGAATTATTCTCACCATCTGTCTTCCAATTCTTGGGTGGGTCTCATGGAAGCGACGTTCGTGGATTCCGATTGCTGGGTTCTTTATTGTTCTTATTACGGAAACAGGAATTGCAGGAGCGTTAAAAATTTCTGTGGGAAGAATATTCCCGTATCAGTATGAGAACTTTTTCAACAGAATGATGATCGGGCAAGATGAATTGGCATTCCCGTCCGGACACGCTGCAAACTGTGTTGCGTTGTGGGGATACATCGTGTGGTATTTCACACAGGCCGGATCTGTGTCACGTCGAGTCGGCACGTGGTTAGTGGTGCTTGCAAGTTGCACAGTCGGTGTCTCATCGTGGCTAATCAGAACTCACTGGCCAACAGATTTACTTGCTGGTTATGCAGTTGGTCTTGCATCTCTTTTGGCAGTCGTTGGTTTGTATACGGCGCTCGGATTTAATCCCGAGGCCACGTCTCACCGCTCGCAAGAAGTTCATCGCGAAACTGCGGATGCGCAATAGCCGCTAGTGCGTGTGCACGTTCACGAATAGTACGACCCTCTAATTCAGCAACACCAAATTCAGTAATGATTGTGTCCACTTGATGGCGAGGGGTACTGACAACACTTCCGACAGGAAGAATGCCCATGATTCGACTTGTTAGTACGCCATTGATCATTGTGGTTGACGGTAAACAGATGAGACTTCTGTCAGTCGCGTCAAGCCCTGGCCCTGACACGAAATCTTCATGACCACCAACCCCGCTGAATTGAGTACCACCAATGGTGTCAGCAACAACTTGCCCAGCAAGATCGACAGCTAAAGCACCGTTGATAGTGACCATGTTGCGATTGCTGGCAATGAGTTCTGGTGAGTTCACAATTTTCACCGGCAAAAAACGGACAGCGTCGTTGTTGTGTAGCCAGGTGTAGAGCTCTGGAATCCCCGCTGCAAAAGTAGTGGGTGAGAACCCATCGAATGTGCTGCCCTTATTGTTTGTCACTTTTCCTGCCTGATGTAGTCGCATGAGGCCGGTGGTAAACATTTCTGAATGCACACCGAAATCTCCCATGTCGCTCGCAGCAAGTGAAAGTGCAATCTGATTCGGAATGCCACCGATACCTGTTTGTAATGTGCTCCCCGATTGAATGAAAGACAGGGCAATATCTGCGATTGTTCGTTCTGCATCGCTTGGCTCTGTATCTGCCAAGTTCAGCGGAGTCCGGTCAGATTCGATGAGACAATCAATAGCATCCACATGAATGCGGTGTTCATGAGGCGCTAGGCCAAAGGTGCGCGGGAAATGTTTGCTGACTTCAACGAGAAGAATTCGTTCTGGGTCCGCACTTGCGCGATGGATCTCATCAACAGTCGCACCTGCATGCACGGACAAGCTGACCCAGCCGTCAACAGGTAGTGAACCTGCTGTTGCCATGATCCGCGGCCGCATTTTTTCAAGAATTGGTTCAAAGCGTCGAAAGTCTGCCGGAACGAAATCAATAGAGGCGCCAGAGTCACGCAAAAAGCGTTCGGCAGGTCCGAAAAACCCGCTGCGATAATGGACGCCAGGTTTCGCGAGAACCGCGTACAGGTCCGGCATCAGCGCTCCTGAGATCTGTAGGTCGACATAGTCGTCTCGTTCGCCAAGTGCATGCATGAATCCGCCTGGCACACCTGGCCCAAGGGGGACTGCCAGGGTGTCGGCAGAGCGAACGATGGCGACGGCTTCAGAGATTGTCATACGAGCCATATGTCCTATGGTACGCAGGTAGCAGATTGGATATGCATCTGGCAGGCTCGTAGTCATGCGGCAATTCGACGTTCTCATCATTGGTGGGGGACCTGCTGGGTCGGCTGCAGCCATCACTGCGGCCCGAGCCGGATTACGTGTTGTCCTGTTTGAAAAGGGACCATATGGCCGCGACAAAGTATGTGGCGATGGCCTAACCCCTCGTGCCATTGCTGCTCTGAATGATTTAAGCATTGACCATTCTGTTGCGCACCGCATTGATGGCTTGCGAATGATTGCAGGAAAAAAGCAGCGCGAACTGGCGTGGCCAACGACATCGCGTTTTCCGAATCATGGTGCAGTGTGGCCCCGTCAACGATTCGACAATCATCTTTTAGATGTTGCGATTGCAAGTGGTGCAGATGTCCGATTCGAATCCGAAGCACTACCTATTCTTGAAGATGGTCGTGTCATCGGTGTCAGTGTGGGAACGGAAACGTTTCGTGCACCGTTCACTATTTTGGCAGCAGGCGCACAAGGAATGGCCGCAAAGATGTTGGGCGCAGAACGTGACCCGAATGAACCGTTTGGTCTTGCAATACGTGCGTATGCGCCAACACCGCGTCATGGCGAACGGCATCTCGAAGCATGTCTCAGTCTGAGTGATGAACACGGCGTTGCAGTTCCGGGGTACGGCTGGATGTTTCCCGCTGGCGATGGCACCGTAAACATTGGTGTGGGTGCACTCAGCACCATGAAAGGTTTCAAGAAATTGAACCTCAATACGTTGCTTGATCAGTACGCAACATTGGTGCGCGACTCATGGTCGCTTGGTGACTACATCGAAAAACCGCGTGCATGGAGATTGCCGATGAGTTGCACCAAACGTCATGGCCCGGGTTGGGTAGCAATCGGTGATGCGGCCGGATTTGTGAATCCGATGAACGGTGAAGGAATTGACTACGGACTTGAATCAGGAATGTTGGCCGTTGAGCGATTTCTTGCAGATCCGAATACAGCATCTGAGTCATACAACGAATTGGTGGGTGAGCGGTTCGATGCATTTTTGCGCACGGGGCGAAGGTTTAGTTTCATCATCGGCCACCCTTGGCTTTTGA
>CAMDBY010000180.1 GCA_945889575.1 Bifidobacterium breve | reverse complement strand
TGGGTAATGGAGATGCTCGCAGACCGAAGAAACCTCTGCCATTGTGGCGAAAGTTTCTGGCCGCATGTCTTTGGGATGCGGACTAACAAATCGCAGGCGACGAAGACCTTCAATATTGCCGACCTCGCGCAACAGTTCACTAAATCGCGGCGCAGCGGAAACAGATTCGCCAGATCGGCGCCTATCCAACTGCAGGTCACGTCCGTAGCTATTCACGTTTTGACCTAACAGTGTTACCTCTGTGACACCTTGGGAGACCAACAATCGAACTTCATTGACAATGTCCTCGTATGGGCGACTGATTTCCGCTCCGCGTACTGTGGGAACGATGCAAAAAGCACAGGAGTTATCACAACCAATTTGAATAGTGACCCAGGCGTCGTAGGAATTTACCCTCTTAGCTGGAAGAGCCGAAGGGAACATGGCATGGTCATCGAGAACTGCTTCTTGAAGAATCTCTGTCACTGGACCTGAGGTGCGCGCTTGCTCAACGAGTTCAGCGGCACGATGGACATTGTGGGTACCCATCACAACATCAACCCATGGGGCACGGTCACGCACTATGTCGCGATCCTTCTGCGCTAAGCAACCAGACACAACAATCTGGCGACCTTCACGAGCGTCTTTCCAGCGCTTCAACATCCCGAGATTGCCGTACAACTTATTATCCGCGTTTTCACGAATACAACATGTGTTCAGGACAACGATGTCCGCATCGTCTTCGTCCTGCACGGGCACTAGACCATCAGTCTCCAAAAGACCGGAAATTCGTTCCGAATCATGGTCATTCATCTGACACCCGAAGGTTCTGACGATATAAGAGCGTTCTTCCCGTTGCGACATAACGATGTCAGGATACCCGTGAAGAAGCCGTCTATCGGTCAGGAGGCACTACTCGACAAAGTCCCTCAACGTCGCACTCGCAGTCACATGCCGCAAACGAAACAAAGTACGGACTTCAATCTGGCGGACACGCTCGCGGGTGATGTTAAAGGCTTGCCCCACTTCCTCCAGAGTGGCGTTTTCCCCGCCACCAAGCCCAAAACGCATCCTCATGACTTCTTTCTCACGCTCTGGGAGATCATTCAGTACTAGTTGCAGGGCCTCGCGTAGATCTTCATATTGCAATCCATCACTTGGGTCAACACTGTCTATTGACGCCAAATTGTCGGCGTAGGTCGCGTCCCCCTCACTACGCGTTGGTTGATCAAGGCTTTTAGTATCAG
The DNA here is from genome assembly GCA_945889575.1 of Bifidobacterium breve. Lineage (GTDB taxonomy): Bacteria > Actinomycetota > Acidimicrobiia > Acidimicrobiales > Ilumatobacteraceae > UBA2093. The sequence goes on along the minus strand of CAMDBY010000180.1, from coordinate 2,208 downwards.
CAGCAAGACTGAAATACTCAGCAACTTTTCCCGGAGTTTCTCCGAGTACGTGCGCAATTTCAATCAAAGACGGCTCGCGCTGAAGCTTCTGCGATAATTCTCGTTGCACTCGCAATGCACGATTGATGCTCTCCATTGCGTGGGCCGGGATCCGAATATTGCGTGTCTCTTCAGAAACCGCGCGAGCTATGGACTGTTTAATCCACCATGTTGCATATGTGGAAAATTTGAAACCACGGGTATAGTCATACTTCTCCACAGCGCGTATCAGACCAATGTTTCCGCTTTGAATCGCATCCGCCAAAGGCATTGATGACCGCGCATAGCGCTTGGCGATGCTGACAACTAAACGTAGATTCGCCTGCGTCATTTCTTCACGCGCTTTTCGCCCATTATCAATCAGGCGCTTCAGGCGACGTCGATCCAAAACGGAAACATCATCACCTAAAGCCAGCAATTCAGCCTGCGCGTTAATACCATCGGTCATACGACGGCCAAGAAATCTCTCCTGATCGGCGGTCAATAATGCAATGCGACTGATTTCTTGCAAATACAAGCGGACAGCATCCTGACTTCCTGAGTCCCCTTCTTTCTGTGATGCGGAACGGGTACCACCACCAGCTCCTTTGCCTGAACGTATGAGCGAGCCCTGCAATTGTGGCCGACGCATTTCTCCACTGTCATCAAGATCAAATGACTGATCCACCACAATACCGAAATCTTCAATGGCCTCACGCACGGCGTCAATCACAGCAGGTGATAATTCAACATCATGAAGAACATCAACGATTTCTTCTGTCGACAATTCTCCGCGACGATGACCGTACGCCAAAAGACCAATCCACTCGTGCAGGTCAATCTCGGGAACCGGCACTGAGGTCACATTGAGAGGTGCATCGCAAGATTCGGCACTGTCGAATGTCACCTTTACCCCCGAGTTGTAGTTCCCCTAATAGATAGCCACCTTAGCAATGACTCAGCAGTCACAAAACCAGTTTTCGGATCGTCAAGTTTCTCAAGTTCTAAACGCGCCGCGCGATCTTCAAGAATCTCCACAGGGTCAATAATGCCAGTGCGCTGACTCAATGTTCGACGTACGCCAACCGCGATCAGACTGAGAGCAACCGATGGCGGATCAATATCTATATCTGCCACAGCGGCACGTTCTAAAAGTTCACGCACTTCAGGATCTGCGCTCGCCAAGGCGTTATTCAACAGTGAGCCTTGCTCAACTTCGGCAGCACGAGCCAAATTGACGAATGCTCGGCGTGGAATCTCCGAGTAAAACAGATCTTCAATCAACCACGGCGCTATGGCATCCCATGTCTGCAGCAACAACGCGATAGCTATGAATTCGGCGCTATCACTGTCTCCCGAAGCACGAGGTGTGGGCGCTGAAATGACCGGTTGAGTTGAACGACGTTCGGCCAGGCGAGTCAAATCGGCTACGGGAAGACCAACAATGGTCGCTACTTCGCCGGCATATAGTTTGCGGACATTGACATCGGGATGCTCATTGATCACTTGCATTGCGAGAGATGCCAATCGAGCCCGATCTTCAGGAGTTCGTAGAGGCTGAGCGGCGATGACTCTGTCCAATCTAAAGCGAAGAAATGGCACAGCATCTTTGATCGCTAAGGCCAGCGCCTCGGGATCCGAACTCGCTAAATCACCTGGGTCTTTGCCGTCAGGAAAGCGCGCCACAGACACTCGTACCTGATACTTCTCTTCCCAAGCGTAGAACTTTTCGGCCGCACCTTGCCCAGCCTTATCGGCGTCAAAAGCCAACACGACTTTTGTAGCAAACCGCTTCATCATCCTGACATGCTCTTCGGTCAGCGATGTCCCACATGTGGCAACAGCGCGCGGCACACCCGAACGGTGGAATCCGATGACATCGGTATAACCCTCACAGACGATGACCTGGTCATCTTTGACGACATCGCTCTTGGCCCAGTTCATGCCATACAGAGTTTTCGACTTGAAGTAAATTTTTGTTTCTGCAGAGTTCTTATATTTGGCTGGATCTGTGCTTCCGGGAAGAATGCGTCCACCGAAGGCAACGGCATCTCCATTGTCGCTAAAAATCGGAAACATGATTCGAGCGCGAAACGAATCTTGCAGACGGTTGGATTTATTCGTAAAAGCCAGGCCCACATCACTCAGCACATCGGCTTTGAAACCTTGCTCCGTGAGATAACTGCTCAA
>CAMDBY010000179.1 GCA_945889575.1 Bifidobacterium breve | reverse complement strand
AGGATGGACCGCAGGACCCAGCAGGTTCCTGATTTGCAACGGCACATTCAAGAGGAAGTCGTTGTGTCCCTGTTCTCAGTGCAATGGGAATGGGCTGTGCCAAGCCAATGACGGCAAGCGCCTCTGTGATCACTGTTTCGTGAGTATCGATCATGTGGTGCTCCTCTCGGTATCGAACGGATTGCCCGATTTCTCGGTTCCGCCCGATATCTCCATCGTACAGTTGGCGTGACCCAACAAGTGTGCACTTAGGCACCTCTGGTGCATTTCAGCCGTGACTCGTGCCATAAGGTCTGTTTTATGAATTTTGAGGGCAAGACCACCGTAGTAACAGGCGCAGCAAACGGAATTGGTGCCGCCCTGGCGCGCCGATTCCATGCAGCAGGCGCTCGTGTAGTAGTCGCAGACCGCGATGCGAAAAATCTTGAGGCGATCGAGAAGGAACTTAATTCCATCCGACCAGACAGCGCATTCGCTGTGGTGGCAGATATCGGGACTGAAGCTGGCAACGTTGCACTGATAGATGCAGCTCGCGCAAAGTTCGGCTTTATCGATTTGTTCTATGCAAATGCCGGCGTGGGAATGGGAACTGATCTTGAATCAACTGATGAAGAAACGTGGAATACCGCGATGGACATCAACCTGCATTCGCATAGATGGGCTGCTAAGCATCTCATTGGCGAATGGTTGGCTGCTGGTGAAGGGTATTTCTGCAGCACAGCATCTGCAGCGGGCTTATTGTCACAAATTGGAAGTGGCCCGTACAGCGTCACGAAGCACGGTGCAGTTGCCTTTGCTGAATGGCTGTCAATCACCTACGGCGATCGCGGCGTTCGTGTGACAACGCTGTGTCCTCAAGGCGTGAACACCAACATGTTGAACCCGCCCGATGCACAAAAAGGCATCGGCAATACAGACGGCGGCAGTGCCGTCAAAGCTTCCGGAGCCGTTCTGGAACCAGCCGAAGTGGCAGACATTGTGCATGACACCATCGTTGCCGAGAAGTTCTTGGTAATGCCGCACCCCGAAGTACATACGTACGAAAAGCGCAAAGTAGATGACCGTGACCGCTGGTTGTCTGGCATGCGACGCCTGCAAGCACGCGTCGGCGGCTGATAATTCAGCCATTCTGTTGTTCTAGGGTTTTGACATGGCAGTACGACTAGACCCAGCAGATGAATACATGCACGAACTCGGCCCAGAGTCGAACTTCAACGAAAGCATGTACATAAATTGTTTCGACCCAACAACACAAGTGGGCGGATGGTTTCGCATGGGCAACCGTGCAAACGAGGGTTATGCAGAAATGACCATCTGTATCTATTTACCAAATGGTCGTGTTGGTTTCATGTTCAAACGCCCAAACATTGACAACAACGATGCTCTTGACGCTGGTGGTCTCACGTGGACCATGGTGAAGCCGTTTGAAGAATTGCGCATTGACTATGTCGGCAAGGTTGTTGTGCTGGATGATCCACATGACATGGCAGATCCAAAAAAAGCATTTGCAAATAATCCATTTGCAGAATGCGAAGCACACATCACGTTTACTGGCCAAGGCAAGCCAAGTATGTTTGGCGGCGAGCCAGATGTGCCACATGAAACACCTGGCGAAGAATTCGCTAAAGGCCACTACGAACAACTTGTCGCAGCAACAGGTTCTATTCGCGTGGGCGATGAAGAATTCGCCATCAATGGTTTCGGATTGCGTGACCATTCGTGGGGTCCACGCTTCTGGCAAGCACCGTGGTACTACCGCTGGCTCACTGCAAACTTCGGAGACAACCTCGGCTTCATGGCTAGTCGTGTTGCAAAGAAAGATGCAGCAGGTTCTCGCGGTGGATTCGTATGGGACAACGGACAAATTCACTTGTGCGACGACGTACAAATTTCAACAGTCACAGTTGGTGAAGACAACTACCACGACACGGTGACCGGCGTCATTAAGTCCTCAAAGTCAAACAAAGAGTGGAACTTCGAAGGCGAAGTCACCAGCCTTATTCCCCTGCGTAATCGACGCCAAGACCCCGATGGCAACTGGTTAATGACTCGCATAAGCGAGGGCATGACCAAGTGGCGTATCACTTCTGGGGAACATGAAGGCGCAACAGGCTTTGGCATGTCGGAATATCTCGACCAAATTATCGACGATGCGCCCGTAGGTATTGCCGAGTAGCAACTCGCTACCCACAATCGTTGACACATTAGGTGGGTACTGTGCGGATATGCGCATTCCCCGTTTAGTTCTAGCTCTTCTTCTGGTCGGCACACCTGTTGCTGCCGTGGTTGCGACATCGTCAGTTGCCCTGGCAGATCCGTTCACATATTCAAGTGTCGACATCGGCAACTCTGCTGTGTGTGCCGTGACAACAGACGGACAAGGACTGTGCTGGGGAAACAATCGCGACCAATACCTCATTGCTTCATCGACTGAACTCAACATAACTACTCCCACAAAAGTGCCACTGCCGAACAATGATCGATTCGTCACGCTCGATGGTGGAGCCAATCGCACGTGGTGTGGATTAGCTGTGTCCGGAAAGGTGTACTGCTGGGGCGATCACCACATCGGAAGTTATTTCACTGCTACTTCTCGCACACCTGTTGCTGTTGAATTTCCGCACGCAATGACAATCACGGAAGTGCATAGCGGCTACAGCAATGGTTGCGCATTGAACACAGACGGTGAACTGTGGTGTTGGGGAGACATTCTTGAATCCGGAAGCGGACAAACAGAACCAATTCGAACACCAGTGAAAGTCGCAATTCCTCATGGCGAGCGTGTGGTCAATTTTGATAATGGCGGTGCTTCATGCGCTGTTACTGATCTCGGAAATATCTATTGCTGGGGTCATTCGAACGGTGAGGGTCAATTAGGTATCGGATACGTCAATAATTTTGCGTATGCAGTGTCGGTCACCCCGCTCAAAGTTCTGACACCTACTGGTGTTCAGTTCGCTTCGGTTACAACTGGACTAGAACACTCATGTGCTCTGTCAACAACAGGAACCGGATATTGCTGGGGAGACAACTACGCGGGTCTCTACGGAAATGACTCCTACGCCGATAGTCGGGTGCCCACACCAATGATCGTGCCTAACGATGAAAGACTTATCCATGTTTCAACTGGCTGGTACCACACATGCGTCATCACTATCTCGGGCAAAACGTGGTGTTTTGGACGTGGAGATTTTGGCGAACTCGGAACCGGAACCACATTGGGGGGCAAAACATATAGAACTCCACTTCTCCCCTCTGGAACTCAATTCAAAACTCTTAGTGCAGCACTCGGCACAACATGCGCCATCGACCAATTCGACAAAGTCTGGTGTTGGGGCGGGCTGAACTGGGGAACAAACGGAAATGGGAGACTTGCAGCGTCACTCTTTCCTTCAGTCATCTCTCCCGTCGGCACTCCAACTGTCTCTCTTGGTTCCACCATAAATATTGATGCAGAAACTGCCACCATTCGAGGCACAGTGAAT
>CAMDBY010000178.1 GCA_945889575.1 Bifidobacterium breve | reverse complement strand
ATGTCGAGAACTTCGTCGATAATGGCAAGTCCCTCAGCGATTTCAGCATCACTGGTGGTCAGTGGCGGAGTCACGTGCATACGGTTGAAGTGAGTGAACGGCCACAAACCTTTGGCTTTTGCTGCAGCTAGTACTTCGCCCATTGGCTTTGCATCTGCACCCGTTGCGTTGAACGGCACAAACGGCTCACGTGTGTCGCGGTCACGCACCAATTCAATAGCCCAGAAGCATCCGAGGCCCCGCACATCACCAACACTTGGGTGTTTGGCTTGAATTGCTGCCAAACCTGGAGCAATAACATCACAGCCAAGTCGTCGGGCCTTCTCAATGATTTTTTCTTCTTTATAGATATTGATGGACGCAACGGCAGACGCACATGCAAGTGGGTGGCCAGAGTAAGTAAGTCCACCAGGGAACTGACGTTCACGGAATGAATCGGCAATACGGTCAGAAATGATTACTCCACCAAGTGGCACGTAGCCAGAGTTGACACCCTTTGCGAAACAGATGAGGTCTGGAGTGACATTCCAATGATCAACTGCGAACCATTCGCCACATCGACCAAAGCCAGCCATCACTTCATCACAAATCATGACGATGCCATGTTCGTCACAAATATCGCGAACGCCTTGCAGGTAACCAGGTGGCGGTACCAAGATGCCATTAGTTCCTACAACAGGTTCCAAGATGATGGCCGCAATGTAGTTGCCACCTTCCACCATGATGGTGTCGCGCAAATGTTGCAGTGCTCGTTCGCATTCCTGTGTTTCGCTATCAGAGTGAAATGCAGAGCGGTATGTATACGGGCCCCAAAACTTGATGATGCCTGGCATCGCAGGTTCTGCTGGCCAACGGCGCGGGTCGCCAGTCAGTTGAATAGCGCCACCTGTTGCACCGTGGTAACTGCGGTACGTAGACATAACTTTATTGCGACCTGTATGTAGACGCGCCATACGTATTGCATTCTCGGTTGCTTCAGCACCACCGTTTGTGAAGAACACCATGTTTAAGTCACCAGGTGCAAGTTCAGCGATCAGACGCGCTGCTTCACTTCGTTCTTCATGTGCGTGAAACGGAGCAACGGTGCACATCTTGTCAACCTGTGCCTTGATGGCCGCAAGCATCTTCGGGTGTTGATGTCCGATGTTCACGTTTATCAACTGGCTAGAGAAGTCGAGATAACGCTTTCCGTCTTCATCCCAAAAGCACGAACCTTCGGTGCGCGCTACGACGAGAGGGGATATGAGGGACTGTGCTGACCACGAATGAAAAACATGCTTACGGTCATTTGTAAATGCTTGAGAAGCCATGACTAACTCTAACTGAGCGCTCCCCACGAGCCCCATAGGTGCAGGGAATCGCCAAGGTGACGGTGAAGCAGAAAATAGGGCAAGTACGGTGGGCATATGCATTTTCCGAAGCGCACACTGGCAATTGCCGCGGTACTCCTTACCGGGGCAGTGACTTCGTCATCGGCAAATGCAATCAGTGTGTCTGCCCCATGGAAGCAAGCCCCGATCAAGGTCGCATATGGCGGCACCGTGTGGTCTACATCTACTACTGGCGCCGCTTTGTCCTTTACGGTCAAAGGCAAGTCGTTCGCAATGTGGTTTACAGCCGGGCCAAAGAACGGCAAAGTTGCTGTGTATATCAACGGCAAGCGCTCACGCATTGTTGATCAGTATTCACCCAAGACCATTCGTCGCGCAGTGGTGATGACGCGTGCGAAGGCAGTCAACACCGTGATGGTGGTTGCATTGTCTACAAGGAACAAGAAGTCAAAAGGTACGAAAGTTACAGTTGATGCGTTTTCTCCTAACGCTCTTCGTTGTGCAAAAGGCTGTGTGAGGTCACCTGTGCCACATTCCGTTCCGGGGAAAGTTGAAATCTCGGGCACTGATCAAGTGTGGTATCCCACCACCGTTCCAGATTCAACATCACGCGAATGGGTCGTAGCAATCGGAAGTTATGTACGTGGGCAAGACGTGTCGCCCATCGAAACAGCGGTCCCAGTTATTCGTGCAGCTGCGTGTGACCAAGCAAAGAAGGTTCCTCGCGGAGTTGTTATGTTGTCTTTCGGTTCGCAAAACGCCACGGGCACAACTGGTTTCGGCAAGACAATTACGAACGAGCAAATAGTTGCTACAACATCGGCGTGGGCAACTGGCCTTGCAGAATGCGGTACAGGGCCATGGGAAGTATCAATCGGCACAAGTAACTCAGGTGCAGTATCTCGCTTCAATGGTTACATGGGTGGAATGGCGTGGGCAAAGACCGTCGCAGCAGCCCAAGCTGAATCAGACCCTCGAACAGTGGTGTCAGGTTCTGTTGACTTGGAACCGGGTTGGGGCCCTCCAGGTCAGGCTCGCGGGTGGGTCGACGGATATGTGCGAACAACAAATGCACGTTTATGGAACTTCGGATCTGCTGACGGATGCCCGCAATCAATCGGTAATGACCTCACTTGTAACAACGGATGGACAATTGATGACGTTTTGTGGGTGTCAGCACATGCAGGGCCAAACATTTATGCAATGCCCCAAATTCACACGAAGAGTGGCGCGCTCTCTAAGCAGTGGGCAGTACTTGCAGCCCGAGCACTTGAAATGAAGATGCCCCTACGTCTTGCTGCGCTCACAGTGCAAACCGCAGCGTGCACACAAGTAAAGGGTGGTTGCCCCACAACTGGCATCTCAGCATGGGATGCATGGGCGCAATTGCGTCGTGCACTTGATGCAATTCCAGCCACTGCCGGCATGCCGCTTGGCGCGCCGATGGATATTCGATGGGGCTGGGCAAACGGATTTGTAATCCCTCCTCCGACCACCACGTCAACGACCACCACTACCACCACCACTACCACGACAGTTGCGCCGACCACGACTACATCCACAACCACGACAGTGGCGCCGACCACGACCACGACCACGACCACGTCGACAACCACGACTACGACCACAACCACCACGCGACCCCCTGGCTAACTAGATTCTCCAGTCGTTCGGGTAGCAATTTTGGTGAATTAGGCTCGCACCATGAGCCGTTTAGATACCGCCGAGAATTCCGCCCATACCCCGTGGCACATGCGTGACAACTGGGAGCCGATGCGTGTAGAAATTAAAAGTTCTGATCTCCGCGTAGAAGGAACAATTCCACCCGAACTTGATGGCCTGTATGTGCGCACTGGCCCAAACCCAGCAGGCGGAACTTCACCGCATTGGTTCTTTGGCGATGGCATGTTGCACGGTGTGCGCATCAGAGATGGTAAGGCAGAGTGGTACCGCAATCAGTTTGTCAACACGCCAGGTGCAGCATCGGCTCGCAACCTTCCATACGATCGTGTCCCTGACCTTGCACGCGGCACAGGCAACACTCACGTGTTGCCTCATAACGGATCATTGCTCGCACTCGAAGAAGGTCATTGGCCATTCAAGATTGATAGCAATCTGCAAACGCTTGGCTATGAAAATTACGATGGAGCTTTGACATGTTC
>CAMDBY010000177.1 GCA_945889575.1 Bifidobacterium breve | reverse complement strand
GACAAAGCTCCTGTTGCGGTGAGGGCGGTGTATTCGCCCAAACTATGACCAGCACAAAAACTTGGTTCAATTCCTAACCGTTCAACAGCATCAAGAACCATGAGGCTTGAAACAAAAGTGGTGAGTTGCGCATTGCGGGTATCTCGCAGAGTTTCTGCGTCAGCATCAAGCAGTAACGAGGCAACATCACGGCCAGCTACCTCAGAGGCTTCATCAACGAGTTCCCAACTTTCGGAATCGGTCCAAGGTCGCCCCATGCCGGGTCGTTGCGACCCTTGACCAGGGAATGTAAAGGCAAGCACTGTGAAAACCTTAGACGGCGTGTTGATGGCAATGCGTACTACTCATTAGTAAGGCTCTGAAGAGAAGTGCCGATACCATGGTTAACCCTGGCCCGAGTGGCGGAATGGCAGACGCGACGGACTCAAAATCCGTTGCTCGAAAGGGCGTGTGGGTTCGAGTCCCACCTCGGGCACCCAGGCAATCCATACACTGAAGGTGTATGGGACATCGACTACTGCAACGCCGTCTGTCCCAAGTCTCTGCACGTATACGAGAACTCTCAGAAGAACTTCGTGTGGTTCAAGATCAGATGAGTCAAGTTGTCGATGAAGCCGATGAGAAGTCACTTCGTGCGCTTGTGTCCGAAACTCCTGCAGCGGCTTTTGAATATCGTGAAGCGAAGAAGTATGCAGACGTAAATCAACGTCACCATCAGCAGATAATTGCTGAATTGGCTGACCTTGAGCGGCGAATGAATAGTCTTCTAGATCGTATGAAGGAGCCAAGTGCATGAGCATTCGCGTAGTCATTGCCGAGGACGAGGCCATCATTCGTCTTGACTTGAAAGAGACCCTCGAAGAAGAGGGTTACGAAGTTGTGGGCGAAACAGGCCGCGGCGATAAAGCTGTGGAACTTGTTCGTGAACTGCGACCTGATCTTGCAATTCTCGATATCAAGATGCCGGGCATGGACGGCATTGAAGCTGCTCGGTTGATTACGAAAGATCGCATCTGTGGTGTTCTGGTCTTAACTGCATTCAGTCAGCGTGAAGTAATTGAACAGGCACGTGATGCGGGCGCACTGGCGTATCTGGTGAAACCGTTTCAGAAGACTGATCTTGTTCCAGCTATTGAAGTTGCTATTGCTCGCTTCCGTGAAATGCAGGCATTGAACGGAGAGGTTGATGCTCTGGAGGAACAACTAGAGACTCGTAAATCAATTGATCGCGCTAAAGGCATTCTGATTGATCAATGCTCGATGTCTGAATCTGATGCGTACGGTTTTATTCAGCGCGGAGCTATGAATCACCGAGCCACCATGAAGGCAGTTGCTGACATGGTGATCGTTGGCGATCTGCGTCCCGAATAGTGATGGGAATTTTTCCATGTTGATCATGGCGCTTGATGGCAACTCATTGGCGTATCGCGCGTTCTATGCGCTACCAGATGATATGGCTAACGCAAGTGGACAAGTAACGAACGCGGTGTATGGCTTCACCACGATGTTGTTGACATTGATGCGCGATCATAAACCAGATGGCGTTGTAGTGGTTTTTGATAGGCCTGAACCTACTTTCCGACACGATGCAATTCCTGAATACAAGGCACAGCGTGAAAAAGCTCCTGATATTTTGATCCAACAGTTGGGAATGATTCGTGAACTGCTCGATGTTCTCGGTGTTGTCTGGTGGGAAAAGGCTGGTTTCGAAGGCGACGACCTAATTGCGACAGTTGCCGAACATGCCGAACAGGCAGGGCACAATCTCATCGTTGTTACCGGCGACCGTGATAGTTATCAACTGGTGCGCGATCCACACATTCGTGTTTTGTACAACAAACGTGGCGTTAGTGATTATGCGTTGTATAACGAAGCAGGAATTTTAGAACGCACTGGTGTCACACCGGCTCAATATGCCGATTATGCAGCATTACGTGGTGACCCAAGTGACAACTTGGCAGGAATCCCAGGAGTGGGTGAGAAGACTGCTGCGAAGCTGATTAATCAATATGGGGACATCGACGGAGTTCTCGCTGCTGCCGAGGCTCAAACTCCAAAACTCAAGGCTGGCCTTGTTGAGCACGGTGAGCGTGTGAAAAGAAATGCAACGATGATGATTCTGCGTCGTGATGTGCCACTTGAAGTGAATCTGTCAGAGTTGGCCCCGCACCCTGATCTAGCTGGTGCTGCACGCATGTTTGAGTTCTTGGAATTTAAGACAATGGCCAAGCGACTATCCGATGTTGCAAAGTCTTTGAATTGGGAGACGCGAGGCGATGCTGCACCTGTTGTTGCGGGCGGTGTTATACCAGAGTCGAATGAAATTCTGGGACAGGTTGTAGTTGCTGAATCAGTTGTCGAAGTGGTTGCGATGCTGAGCAATCTGCAATCTTTCGTGATTGCTGCGCACTTCGATGGCGAACCAGGTCGTACTGCGGTCTCAGGTTTGGCGGTTGTGAGTGACAAGGCGTCCGGTTCAGTGTTGTATGTGCCACGAAATCTGTTACTTAACAGTGACGTCGTCAGTGTGCTGAATGCAGGGACTCCGATTGTCTGTCATGACGCTAAACCATTGATGCGTGCATTGTTAGATGATTCCGTTGATCTTCTTTACTTATCTCTAGATACAGCCATTGCGTCGTATTTGGTCAACCCGTCACGGTCGAGCTATTCGCTAGCCGCAGTATCAATAGATGTGTTGGGACGAGAGCCAACGACTTCTTCAGAGTCTGACGGCCAGTTTGATTTTGGAGGCACCGACGATTCCGTGAGGGCTTGTGCTGAAGAAGCCTTTTTCACGTCTCTGATTGCGCCAGTGATTACACAACAACTGGGAGTAATTCACAACGAATCTTTGTATGCCGACATAGAGAATCCGTTGGTCCGTGTTCTTGCGAAGATGGAGCACGTCGGTATCGCAGTTGACCGAAAGGAACTGGAAAGCATCCGTGATCGCTTGACTGCTGAAACGGTAGAACTCACACAAACGTTGCATGGCATAGCGGGACGAACCTTTAATTTGAACTCTCCCACGCAGCTGCGAGAAATCTTGTACACCGAACACGGATTGTCACCTGGCAAGAAAACAAAAACTGGGTTCAGCACTGATGCCGCAACCTTGGAAAAGATTCGTGACCAGTGGCCCGAGTTTATTGACCCTTTACTTCGCTATCGCGAGGTAGAAAAGTTACGTTCCACATATGGCGAAGGTCTTTTAGGCGAGGTCGCCACTGATAATCGTATTCACGCGACGTTTAATCAGACTGTGGCGCGAACAGGCCGTCTCAGTAGTGACAAACCAAACTTGCATAACATTCCCGTGCGCACTGATGAAGGCCGAGTCTTTCGCACAGCTTTTGTAGCCAAGGACGGAAGCTCCTTGCTTGTAGCTGACTACAACCAAATCGAACTTCGCTGCATTGCGCATCTTGCGAATGATCCAGGTCTCGTCGGCGCATTTGCTGCGGGTCAAGACATTCACCAAGCAACTGCTGCGCGCGTGTTTGGCGTTCAGGCTGA
>CAMDBY010000176.1 GCA_945889575.1 Bifidobacterium breve | reverse complement strand
TTCATGGTGTTCATTGCTGTCATGCAAGGTATTGCCATCATTCTCATTGGTCAGATGGAGAGCACAATCCCGCTGATGCTCGCAATCGGTCTCTTTGGCGCGATGGTTGGCAATGTCCTCATGATGCAGTCGTTACTTATTGCTCAACGTTTTGGCGTTAAGGATTACCCACGGATCTCCGCGCGTTCAGGTTTGGTGTCTCTCTCAGGCACTGCAATTGGGCCCATTCTCATTGGCACAATTCGCGACTCATCGGGTGGCTACACCGTGCCGTATCTGGTGGCCGGCTGTATTTCACTAGTTGGCGCGCTGATCTTTACAACCAGTGGCCCAGCTGAAGTAGCTGACTAGAAAGTCATTGCCCGCAAGCGACGAATGCGTTCATCTGTTGCGGGGTGAGTAGAAAACAAGCGAGACACATTCACTCCGCTTCCACGACGAGCATGCATTTCAGCAAGTGGGTTGTGAATGTATGCCTGTGCTTGTGCTGGGGCGACAGCCATCGGAGACGACTTTGCTAGTACTTCAATCTTTTCTAATGCAGTAGCAAGTGTTTGTCCTGTGCCCAGAAGTTCTGCAGCACCACGGTCTGCTTCGAATTCACGACTACGAGAAATAGCCATTTGCATCAACCCGGCCGCCATTGGGGCTACCAGTGAAATGAGAAGAATTGCCAATGGATTAGCCCTATCTTCGTCATTGCGACCACCTCCACCACTAAACATGCTGGCAAACATGGCCATCTGTGCGATTGAGGAGATTGCAGTTGCAATTGCAGCAGCAACTGAACCAATGAGAATGTCTCTGTTCCGCACATGCATCAGTTCATGTGCCATCACACCTTCAACTTCTTCACGTGTCATGGATTGCAATAGCCCTGTTGTTGCACACACAACTGCTTTGTTCGGCCCGCGTCCTGTTGCAAATGCATTCGGTTGGTCAGCAGGGGAGACTGCAACGCGAGGCATTGGTAAGCCAGCTCGTTGCGACAAGTCGCGAATCATGCCGTAGAACTCTGGGTGGTCAGCTTCTGTGATCACTTGAGCCTTTGCAGACTTCAATGCAAGCGAATCACTAAACCAGTACGACCCACCGACCATTACGAGTGCCATCATTAGGCCGATCATCACTGAGCCAGAACTGCCACCACCGAGGATTCCGGCGATTGCCACAATGAGTCCACCCATTGAGGCGAGAAGGATTGTGGTCTTAAACGCGTTTTTAAACATGGTGAGCACAATGTAGACGGTCGTAGGCTGGCATTTATGTCGGACGAGAAGATTCACCCCAACGTTGCTCGTGTCACGCAGGCCGCTCGCGATGCCGGCCTTGAGATTGAAGTGCGTAAGTTCCCTGAGGGCACAAAGACCGCACAAGACGCAGCCGACGCCATTGGTGTCACAGTCGGCCAGATCGTGAAGAGCCTGGTGTTCGGTGTTGATGACGAAATCGTGATGGCTCTCGTCAGCGGAGTGAACCAACTCGACGAAAAGAAACTGGCTGCCGCTGCCGGCGGTGCAAAGTGCAAGCGTGTTGACGCAGACGCGGTGCGTGAAGCAACGGGTTTCGCAATCGGTGGCGTGCCACCCTTTGGTCACAGCACACAACTGCGTGTGTTTGTTGATCCGGACTTGTTGCAGTACGACGAGGTGTGGGCTGCTGCGGGAACGTGGAACGACAACTTTGGTGCGTCACCTGCGGACATCGTGAGTGTGAGCGGTGGAGTAGTCACCGACCTGAAGCGCGCCTAATCATCAAGCTTTGGTGGCCCACACTTCTACGTATGGGCCATGTGTGACGTCGGTGACGTGAAAACCAGTAGTTCTCACTGCAATTTCGAATGAATCTTCTGGCCACGTTGTGTACCAGCGTCGACCATCACTCTCGTCTAGCCAACCAGTTTCTCCAGTTGCAGGCACGCATGCATAGAGAAGGCCATTTGGTTTCAGCAGATCTCGAAGGTCCTGAAGTACGAGATCTATTTCTAACTTCTCCAAATGCACGAGTGACGCTTGCGCCCAAACACCATCGAAAGACGATGGTGTGAAGATGGAACTGATGTTTCGAATATCGCCTTGTATGACATCACCCTGTCGTCTGGCCATCTCGATGAACTCAGGATTCAGCTCAATACCTATGGGCTTGTGGCCGCCTTCGCTGAATATCCGAATATCACGTCCAGGTCCACAGCCAAGGTCGAGGATTTGAGAACCAGGGGATAGGAGTGAAGCGAAACAATTGGGTCGATCAAGCAGATGGGTCGCGTACTTCTCTTCGTATGCAATCGGATTCGTGCTGTATGCCGCAACAGAAATAATGACGGGGTCATTGTCGGGGCTTTCACTCATAGATCAATAGTGCCACGTAAATGGAGCATTTGACAATGAGTTTCTTAAACCTATAGTGGCGTGCCTCCGTTTGGTCACAGCACACAACTGCGTGTGTTCGTAGATCCGGACTTGTTGCAATACGACGAAGTGTGGGCTGCTGCCGGAACATGGAACGACAACTTCGGTGCTGCACCGGCTGACATCGCGCGTGTCGCTGGTGGCGTAATTACTGACCTGAAGCGCGGGTAAACCCCTACGGTCGCACGGTTAGTCTTAACTGGTGATGAGATGCCGTGCAATAGTTGTTCTTGTTGCCTCTGTTGCGCTGATGCTTGCAGCATGCGGTGGTGACCACGGAGTGACGGGTCCCCCGATTGCCGACATTGACAACAAACCTCCGTACGGGCCTGGCGTTGAGGTCGGAAAGTCTTACGACTATGTGCTCTACACCCACTGCGGGATCGAGTGGGCTCGTATCGATGGGGTCTGGTGGCACGCCGTGCCCATCGATGACGGGAACGGCAATCCACCTTCGGGTTGGGGCAACCCCTACAACGCAGGTGAGCTAGTCGTGATGGACGATTTCACAGCGGTTTACAGCAGCGGACGGGACAACAACGTCGAGTTCAAGCGAACCAACAACGTCAAGGCTCCATTCGTCTGTCAATGACGGGGTCGCCGGTGGGGTTGGCACCATGTCTCGCTCGATGCACTGCACGCGCGATGGGTTGCTTAAACCAATAGCGGCGTGCCTCCCTTTGGTCACAGCACACAGTTACGTGTGTTCGTTGATCCGGACTTGTTGCAGTACGACGAAGTGTGGGCAGCAGCAGGAACGTGGAACGACAACTTCGGTGCGAACCCGAATGACATCGTGCGTGTTGCCGGTGGCGTCGTCATCGACCTGAAACGGGCCTGATGTAAAGGCCAAAACGGCCATCCATTTGACATCAGCCCAATCGCGCCGTTGTGTTCATTTTGAAGATAAGTGCTTATATGCCTTGCGTACTACTGTGCAATGTGCAATACTCCCAATGTGGAAAGTTCTCAGGACCAAAGCCAGTTACTCAAAGGGGTACTGGATCTCGCCGTGCTGGCCGTATTGGCTGATGAGGATGGCTACGGCTACGACGTGGTGAGGCGTTTGAGAGAAGGCGGCTTGGAAGGAGTGGCCGAGGCGTCTGTTTATGGAACCCTCCGTCGTCTTTTTGTCGA
>CAMDBY010000175.1 GCA_945889575.1 Bifidobacterium breve | reverse complement strand
GGCTGAGAGGGTTACTGCGGTAACCGACCCGAAAACCTGATCTGGGTAATGCCAGCGGAGGAATCGACACATGGCTACAAGCCACACACTCATCTTTATTGGCGGAGACCCACCGCATCCGAATGTGCGTCAACACCTTCCGACAGACGCATACATCATCGCCGCAGATTCTGGCTACGCGCACGCAATTGCAATGGGCTTTGTTCCGAATGAATTAGTCGGCGATATGGATTCAATTACAGCTATTGATTTAACCGATGCTCATGATTCGAATGTTCTGATTACTGAGTACCCAACTGACAAAGATCTCACAGACACTGAAATCGCAATTGCATCTGCTCTAGCCCGTCAGTCAACGCATATCACTGTTGTGTCTGGTGGAGGTGATCGGTTTGACCACGTTCTTGGCATGGTGCACTCACTTGCATCGTGTGCCGGCACTGTTGATACAACCCTATTTATAGGTACAGCCCGAGTGTCCTATGTGTCGTACACAAAAGAATTCCAGCTAAATACTCAGCCAGGAGACATTGTTTCGCTTATCCCACTAGGCGGTGACAACACAGTCACCACAACAGGATTGCAGTGGGAACTAACCAACGACACGTTGCAATCGTTTGCCTCTCGTGGTGTCAGCAATATTGCAACCAGCGAATCAGTCTCAATCAGTGTCACCGACGGCTTGCTTGCTGTTATCCAACCATTCTTTCTTAACCCCGGAGACATCTCATGAAATTCACACGAACTCTTATCACTGCATCATTGGTCATAATCACCACTGCATGCTCCTCTCCAACGGCAAACACTTCGACTGATGCAACTCCAAATGAAGTCACATTGCTTGCATATGATGCATTCACTCCACAAGAGGGAATCTTCGATGCATTCACTGCAGCCACCGGGGCAAAAGTAAAAGTAGTCACATCGGGTGACACCGGGACTTTGATATCAAAAGCAATCTTGACGGCGGGAAACCCCGAAGGTGACGTGCTGTGGAGCATTGACAACACATTGTTATCGCGCGCACAAAAAGCCGAACTTCTCACCAGTTATGAACCGGTTGACTACGGCGATATCTGTGTGAACTACGACAAACAATGGTTTACATCTCGCAACATTGCACCACCAACGTCTCTCGAAGATTTAGCACTCCCTACTTATAAGAATCTTCTGACAGTGCAAGATCCTGTTGCATCTTCTCCTGGCCTGGGTTTTCTTCTCGGCACCATTGCTCATTTCGGTGCAAACAATTGGCAGGGTTATTGGAAGTCATTGAAGGCAAACGGTGTGCATGTATCAGCTGACTGGACAACGGCATACACCATCGATTTCTCTGGTTCATCTGGCAAAGGCAAATACCCGCTTGTTGTTAGTTATGGTTCCAGCCCGCCAGCAGAGGTCCTGTATGCCGAAAAGCCAATTGACACTCCACCCACTGCAGTCATTGAATCCACTTGCTTTCGGCAAACCGAATATGTCGGCGCACTTCGTGGAACACGCAACCCCAATAACGCCAAAAAGTTGATCTCGTATCTCCTCGATGTTTCATTTCAAGAATCAATGCCGTTGTCGCTGTTTGTTTTCCCGATCAACAAAAAGACAACACTCCCTGATTTATTCACCAAGTTCGCGGTGGCTCCGAAAAATCCGCTGACACTTGACCCATTAGAGATTGAAAAGAATCGTGATTCGTGGTTGAGTTCATGGAGAGACATCATCTTGTGAACAAGACAAAGACACTTCTCATCACCCCCGTGGCGTTTCTGAGTGTCTTTTTTGTCGTTCCTGTAACCAATGCGTTGCTTCGCTTCTTCCGCTTCTCCGCGTTTAGCGATGTTCTTTCCAATCAGTCATTGCGTGGTGTTGCCTGGTTCTCACTATGGCAAGCAATTATCAGCACGCTCGCCACATTGGCTATTGGACTTCCCGTTACATGGGCGCTATCGCGATTCACATTCCGTGGGTCACGCATCGCTCGCGGCATTCTCACGGCCCCCTTCGTCTTACCGGCTGTCGTTGTTGCTGCTGGTGTTCTAGCAATCACTGACTCGAGAGGTGTGATCCCAATCATTTGGGCGCACGTGGTGTTCAACGTATCTGTCATTCTGCGGATTGTTGGCCCACGGTGGGCAATGGTGAATCTTCGACTCGAACACGTTGCAGCCACTCTCGGTGCTCGTCCAACACGCACGTTCACACATGTCGTTTTGCCACAAATCTCTGATGCCGTCATCAGTGCCGCGACTTTGGTGTTTGTCTATTGCTTTACATCGTTTGGGGTCATTGCAATTCTCGGTGGCGTGTCTCGACGAACCCTTGAGACCGAGATATTCACTCAAGCAGTGCGACTTGGGAATACAACTACCGCTACTGCACTCGCAGTTCTCCAGGCAATCATTATTGGGGCCGTCTTTTTCTTCACACGTCGAGGTTCTCGTTCGCTATCAACATCTCTACATGTCAGTTCAGCCCAGCCCTTACAAACAAAACCAGCACACCGCACCACACCACTAATAATCACGGCAGCAGCAATCATCATCGTTGCATCACCTCTTCTAGCAACCATCTACAGATCACTGGTTGTGAATAGCCAACTCTCGCTATCAGCGTGGCGAACAATATTTTCTGGTTCGTTGCCGGCCCTGTCTGTCTCTCCGCAATCGGTGATCATCACTTCGCTGGTGTTCGCCATCACCGCTGCTTGTATCTGTGTGCCACTTGCCTTATTGGTTGCAACCACATCTGCTCCACGAGCACTGTTCTCTCTGCCGCTCATCGTTTCCGCAGCAACACTTGGCATTGGCCTCATCATCACCTTCAATACCTCCCCATTCACATGGCGATCCGAACGGTGGTTCATTCCAGTCATTCACGCTGTCATTGCACTACCACTCGTAATTCGCGCATTGGAACCTGCCGCCCGGGCCATCCCTACATCGCTTCGCAACGCATCAGCCACCCTCGGTGCATCACCGTTCACAACATGGCGCCGCGTTGAACTGCCACTGCTAAAAACTGCACTGCTTCGTGCAACAGGCCTATCCATGGCTGTATCGCTGGGCGAATTTGGCGCAACATCATTCCTGTCCCGGTCGGGTTCCACCACATTGCCCATTGCAATCGCACAACTACTTGGCAGACCAGGGGCCGCCACACAACAAGCGGGCTTCGCACTTGCAGCACTCATGGTGCTCGTCACCATAGGAGTCATGAGTCGTGCTTAAGGTTTCGAATCTCTCTGTCGCCTTCGACAACACCGTCATTGTCGACAACATTTCTTTCACAGTGCCTACTGGCGAAACGTTGGCGATTACCGGCCCATCTGGCATCGGCAAAACCACACTGCTTCATGCCATCTGCGGAATCGTTCGCACCACTCACGGCACAGTCCACATTGACAATGTCGACGTCACCTCGCTTCCCACCCATAAACGTGGCATTGGCCTTGTCTCACAAACAGGCGACTTGTTCCCCACTATGACCGTTAGCCAAAACATTGAGTTCGGATTGCGCATTGCCAAGATGCCTCAATCGGAACGAACCGCCCGTGTGAACGAGCTTCTGCAGTTAGTCGGGCTCGCCCAACTAGCCCACCGAA
>CAMDBY010000174.1 GCA_945889575.1 Bifidobacterium breve | reverse complement strand
CTGGTGACCAAAGTGCACACCAGCTTCGAGCATTTGACGCATTGATACGACAGCCATGATTTTCTCCTTCTGCGGTTTTCCACACACTGATCCGACGCCGAAGCGACCGCAGATGGCCAGTGTGCAAGGTATTTGCTTGATGTAACACGTACAGATTGCACGCGATGAACTTGGAAAGCCTATCGGGAGCGGGTCACCGCCCCACAATGACCGACCCACGACCCACGAGATGCCCCGCCCCGAAACCCAGAAATTGCAAGGGGTTCACGTACAAACCATGAACCCTTACCCCGAGATAGAACTGACCTGAGCTGACCCCAATGGTCTCTCCAGCAGCAACGGTGGACCCAGCGACGACGTTGGAACTACTGAGGCGCCCATAGGTGACCCTAGCTCCCCTTCCGATGTCTTGAACCACATACAGAACGCGGGCCACCTGACCAACAAACACGATGACTCCAGCGGTCACTGCCCGAACTGGTGTCCCAGTTGTCGTGGCGATAGTGACACCTCGGTGACCGGCACAGCGCTGACATGCAGGAGCCCGAAATCCATCAACCACTGTCCCGCGCACCGGTGCAACGGGAGGAACTGGTTGAGATACGGCGAGAAGTACAGCAACAAGATGCGACATGACACTGAAACCCACATCAGCAATGTGTGCCAGATCGGCAGTAGTTGGAAAGGTCAGCCCATGCCAGCAGCAGCAAGTCGCGAACGCAACTGCAACACTGCCTTTGTATGAATCTGTGAAATGCGGCTCTCGGTAACGCCTAACGCTTCGCCTATTTCTGACAGTGTTAAACCATCGTCGTAATACAAGATCAAAATTGCTTGCTCACGTTCGGGAAGTTTGGAAATTTCGGTGCGCATCGCCGTACGCAATTCTCCTTCTTCCATCGCACGACCTGGTTGCAAGTGCGTATCAGATTCTGCAGCTGTTGTATCGAGCGCCACATGGTCAAGAGGACCTACTGAACCAGCCGCGATATCGGCAAGCCATTTTTCCAACTCGTCGGTGGTGATGGAGAGCTCGGCAGAGATTTCTTCGTCAGTCGGCGTGCGTCCATGTTTATGTTCCAGCAATGCGATGGCATCTTGCACAGACCGCGACCGAGAGCGAACAGAACGAGGCACCCAATCGAGTGCACGAAGTCCGTCGAGAATGGCACCACGAATGCGTGGTATCGCATACGTTTCAAATTTTGCACCCTGTGACGGATCAAATCTGTCAATGGCATTCATCAGACCGAAGACGCCGGCACTTACTAAGTCTCCTGTATCAACTGTGCGTGGTAATCCTGCAGCAAGACGGCCAGCAACAAATTTCACGAGCGAGGCGTAGTGCACAACCAACCAGTCGCGGGCAGTGCCCTCTTCTGCCTGATGCCATGCATCCCATGCTGAATCAATTGTGTAACGAAGTGGGCGTGCGTTCATGCGCGTGGGTGCGATTCTGAATACACAAGACGCAAGCGTTCCTTACTGACATGCGTGTACCGCTGTGTAGTTGATGCGTCGCTATGGCCAAGTAGTTCTTGAATAGATCGGGTGTCTGCGCCGTTATCCATGAGATGCGTGGCAAACGAATGGCGTAACGCATGCGGGTGTGTGCCACCAGGAATATCGGCACGCTCACCTGCTTCGTCGAGAAGGCGTGTGCAATCGCGGCGGCTTAAGGCATTTCCGCGGGCAGACAAAACAAGAGAAGACCCCGTCGTTTCGCCTGCAACTTCATGACGCACTGTCAACCAGCGACGAATCGCTTCAGTCGCTGGAGCACTCAATGGAACCATTCGTTCTTTAGAGCCCTTACCCATTACTCGCAATGATGACCCATCGGACGACACACTCTGCAATGTAAGACCACACACCTCAGATACTCGCAAGCCACTGCCATACAGAATTTCCAGAACAACTCGATCGCGAGCTCTGCGCCATTCGGGAGCATCTACATCTTCAGACGACACAAGACGAGCAACGGTCTCGGCATCAAGGGGCCGCGGCAAGCGGCCCTTCACTGTTGGTGTGTGCACTGCATCGGTGGGATTAGTTTTCGATGTTCCGCTTCGAATCGCCCATGCAAAGTACCGACGCAGCGATGCGACTCGTCGAGCAATTGTGCGAGACGTTGCACCTCTGTCGTGAAGTGCCGCCAAGTATTCGCGGACATGTTCTTTCTCCACCATGTTTGGAATTACGGATGGCATCGAGTCAAGCATCCACTCTGCGAATAATTCGACGTCACGGCGGTACGCAGCACGAGTGTTTGCTGCTGATGCGGTGAGCGATGACTCAAACTGCGCAATAGCCCACTTCTTCAGACGCCGGTTACGCACAACACAGTCGCCCTTCAGGCTGATGTTCGTAGCAGCGCGACACTGCACACATGACGACTGATGAGATGGCACTATTTCGTGCGCCGGATTTGTGAAAGGTTCGGCTCCTTTGCTTGCCTTCATCGTGCGAACACACCATGCGAAGTATGTCGACACTGCAGCCATTCGTTGCTCGACTGTTTCAACTGAATACCCATCAGCTTCTAGTTGGTCGCAATAATCGACCACCATCGCCTCTGTGACGGAATTGGGGGTCGTTGCCTTTTGTTTCACAAAATACGAAGCGGCATTCGTCAGGTCTGACAGGCGTCCCATTCGCACGGATTCAGCAACAGCAAGAGTTTTGGCGTAGCGCGACAGTTCAAATTGGTCTAAAGCCGAAGACTTGACCCGTGACTGTGCAGCGGCGCTCATGACCTCAACGGTACCCCTGATGGACTACGCCACGAGTGCCTCCCACCATCCGTGTGTATTTGCGACCCACCCTTTGGCTTCCAATCGACCGAGAATTACAGCAACGTTCACGACCGACAATGATGCGTCGAGCGAAATTTCATCCATGCTTCGCGGCACCCTGCCGAGTGCAGTCATGACCTGACGTTCGTCATCTTGCAGTGCTGGGCGTCCCTCGCACCAGTCGGTCATATGGCGATGGTCAAGTCCCAAGGCCACGAGAACATCGGTGACATCAGTAACGGGACCACACCCATCTCGAAGAAGATTGTTTGTCCCCTCACACGGAGCAATCCCCGGCGCACCTGGCACTGCCAACACCGTGATGTCACGCTTCATTGCTTCGCGCACAGTAATCATGGACCCACCTGTTGCCCGAGACTCGACCACAACAAGCACTTCACTCAATGCCGCCAAAATACGATTGCGCATTGGGAAACGGTGGGGCTCTGGTGGAGTGCCAGGTGGGGACTCACTTATCAATAGGCCTCGCCTGCCCATTTCTCCCCAAATGCGTTCGTGTTCAGGCGGATACACCATGTCGAGACCCGACGCCACAATTGCAATGGGTGGACTTCCCTCTTCAGAACTCAGCGAGAGCGCACCAACATGTGATTCAACGTCAATACCTCTTGCTAATCCAGAAACCACGCTGACACCCACGGCTGATAATTGTTTCCCAAGTAGTTGTGCAAAATATTTGCCGCGTTGAGTGGCATGACGTGTGCCAATAATTCCTACGCGTCGATTACTAAACGCTCCGGCATCACCAATCATGAAAAGAACTCCTGGAGCACTCGGATCACCAAGCAATGACGGCGGATACGGAGCATCTCG
>CAMDBY010000173.1 GCA_945889575.1 Bifidobacterium breve | reverse complement strand
GGCGAGAATCGATACATTTTCCACGCGAGTCCTAACGCGGCAACAACTCCGGCGAACAATGCAATACCGCCCACATTAGGAGTAGGCACAGTGTGCACTTTTCGTTCATCTGGCAGTGCTAACCAATTGTGTTCGCGTGCAAACCACCTGACAACTGGCGTCGTAACCAGAGTGACAAACATCGCAAATAGTCCGACGATGAGATATCCGTTTGTGTCACCCATTAAATGTCGAGCCTAGATGACTGTTCCACCTGGATTGTTTCCGTCACAATTTGTGGGGATAAACAGGGAATTTGGCACAGAGCGCAGCGACCTTGGATTTCACTGCAGCAACTGCCGCTGCATCATCACGATGACGAAGAGCTTCTGCAATCAATGAGGCGATCACAGGCATTTCTGCTTCGGTCATTCCCTGCGTCGTGACAGACGGTGTTCCGATGCGCACGCCTGATGTTACGAATGGGCTTCGCGGATCATCAGGAACTGTGTTCTTGTTCAACGTGATTCCTGCTTCATCAAGCACCAATTGCGCAACTTTTCCCGTGCAGTCAGCATCGAACGGACGAAGGTCAACAACCATCAAGTGTGTATCTGTGCCACCACTGACCAGTCGGAAACCTTCTTTGGTAAGTGCAGCAGCTAATGCAGAAGCGTTCTTCACAATTTGGTGCGCATATGCAGAGAACGAAGGGTCAAGTGCTTCACGGAATGCAACAGCCTTTGCCGCAACAGCATGTTCAAGTGGGCCGCCTTGGCTTCCTGGGAATACCGCCTTGTCAATGGCTTGTGCATGCACTGCCTTGCTAAGAATGCAACCGCCGCGTGGGCCTCGCAATGTTTTGTGCGTAGTGAACGTAACAACGTCGGCGTATGGCACGGGGTTCGGGTGTGCACCACCAGCTACAAGACCAGCCAAGTGAGCGATATCGAACATCAACAATGCGCCAACCTCATCAGCAATTGCTTTGAACGGTTCTGGATCAAGTCGACGCGGATAGCTAGTTGTTCCGGCAACAATCATCTTTGGACGATGTTCAAGAGCAAGATCGCGCATTTCTTCAAAGTCGATTCGCTCTTCACCTGAAGTGACCCCATATGACTTGAAGTTGTACAGAATGCCGCTCGCATTGACTGGTGAGCCGTGAGTGAGGTGACCGCCGTGGTCAAGACTGAGGCCAAGAACAGTGTCGCCAGGGTTCAATAGACCTAAATAAACGGCCATGTTTGCGCTTGCACCCGAGTGTGGCTGCACGTTTGCGTGCTCTGCACCAAACAATTTCTTCACGCGCGAAATAGCTAATGCTTCGATTTCATCAACGTTGACGTTGCCGCCGTAGTAACGCTTACCTGGGTATCCCTCGCTGTACTTGTTCGTCAGAATGGAACCGGTTGCGTGCATTACTGCAGGTGATGTGAAGTTTTCACTTGCAATCAACTGCAGTCCGGTTGTCTGACGAATCCGTTCTGTTTCGAGAAGGTCAAAGACCGCATTGTCTGGGTCTGTGTCGGAAGGAAAAGGCATTACTTGCTCGATTCTTGTTGCTCGATTTCGGCCAACATCGCTACGCGACGTTCGTGACGGCCTGCCTCGAAGGGGGTTGATAAAAATGTAGAAAGGATTTCTTCGGCAAGGCCTTCGCCTACAACTCGCGCGCCCATCGACAACACGTTTGCATTGTTATGTGATCGCGCCATGCGAGCGGTGTACAAGTCGTTGCACAATGCCGCACGAACTCCGTGCACTTTGTTTGCTGCAAGCTGTTCGCCTTGGCCACTTCCGCCAAGAACAATTCCGAGGTCGGCTTTACCATCGCGGACGTGACGACCCACAGAAGCGCAGATTGGCGGGTAGTCACAACTCTCGGTGGAATGGGTGCCGAGGTCAATGACATCGTGCCCTTGATTTGTCAGCACATCAATGAGGTGCTGTTTCAGGGTGTAGCCAGCGTGGTCGGCGCCAATTGCAATTCGGGACATCTCATTCAGAGTAGTAGAGGCGTTATGTCTATGACCTAGCGTTATGGCATGACAATTGACCCACGCACCCCCGTTCTTATCGGTACCGGCCAAGTACTGCAGCGTGCCGAGGGTCTTGATGATGCTCGCGACCCCGTAGCGCTCATGGTTGAAGCCATCTCACTTGCTGCTTCTGATGCAGGGCTGTCCTCAGTGCCAAACCCCGATGCCATACGTGTTGTCAGTCTTTTGTCATGGAAATACGGCAACCCAGCCCATTTCATCGCTAAAGACCTCGGACTTACTCCACGTGAACTTGGCCTGTCAGCCATGGGCGGCAATACTCCGCAAACTTTGGTGAACGCTGCATCGCGCCAAATACTTGCCGGTGAAGTTGACCTTGTCATTTTGACTGGCGGAGAAACAACTCGCACACGTGCTCGTTACAGCAAAGCTGGCCTCACCCCTGACTGGCGAACAACCGACATTGCTCCTGTTCCCGTCTCGGAAGATCTCACGATGAACATGCCAGAGGAACTGGCTCGCAAAATCATGATGCCGATCCAGATCTACCCCCTCTTCGAAACAGCACTGCGCGCTCAAGCAGGGCGTTCTGTTGCGGATCATCAAGTTCATATCAGCGAGTTGTACGCCCGCTTCAGTGCAGTTGCTGCATCGAATCCGTATGCATGGAACAAGAAGCAATACACAGCAGAAGAAATACGCACTGTTTCTGACACGAATCGAATGATCGGTTTTCCGTATCCGAAGTTGATGAACTCAAACAACGATGTCGACATGTCGGCTGCTCTCATCTTGTGCTCAGCTGAGAAAGCAACAGCACTTGGCGTTCCTCGCGATCGTTGGATTTTCCCACAATCCGGAAGCGATGCTCACGAACACGCATTCATGTCACATCGCAATCATTTCTACGACACACCTGCTATCGAATTGGCTGGTCGTCGAGTGTTGGAACTTGCTGGACTTTCAATCAATGACATTGACCTTGTTGATCTGTACTCCTGCTTCCCTTCTGCCGTACAACTCGGTGCGAAATCTCTTGGGCTTGACATCAATGGTCAACTCACTCGCACAGGCGGCTTGCAATTTGGTGGTGGACCATGGAACAACTACGTCATGCACGCCATTGCAACTGTTGCTGGTGAATTGCGCAGTGGGGTCGGTGCTACCGGCCTCGTGTGGGCAAACGGCGGGTACACCACGAAACATGCATTCGGTGTGTATGCAACCACCCCACCAAAGAACGGTTTCGCATACGACTACCCGCAAGACCAGATCGACGCATTGCCGCGCAGATCACTCGCATCACCTGCAGACGCAGCCGGCGAAATGACTATCGAGGGTTACTCAGTGATGCATGACCGTGAGGGCAATCCCGAACGTTCAATCGCATCATGCATCCTCGCTGATGGTCGACGCGCCTGGGCAGACACCACAGACGTTGCTATTGGTCGCGATATGTGCATCAATGAATGGGTCGGCCGCACGGTTCGTGCCGACGAGTCAGGTACTCTGCTCGCGTGAGCGATACATTCCCCCGCCAATACGCACGAACACAACGACTATCGCTGGGGGAACCTCGCAGTTTCACTGTGGCACCTGATGGTTCCCGAGTCATCTTCATTCGTTCTCACTCTGGGTCTGATGCTGTTAACACTTTGTGGAGTCTTGACACCGCAACGGGC
>CAMDBY010000172.1 GCA_945889575.1 Bifidobacterium breve | reverse complement strand
TCCGTAATTATCTAGCGGGAACCGAATCAACGAGGCGAATAGCAAATTCTTCAGCGTGTTCGGCCAAATGGCCACGTTGAAGCGCAAGACCACCGACAACATCTGCGCCACGCATTTCTAATTCCCGCGTCATGACATCAAGAGATTTGCCTGGGTTTAATGCGTACGTACAAAACGCCACTGCTTGCTTACCAGCCATTGCTGGGAGGTGACGCAAACGATCAATTGCCCATGGCGCTTGACCAACCACAAAAAGTCCATGCACCCACGTACCCACGATGACCGTGTCAGCATCTTGAATTGATGCGTGATTCGGATCTTTCATAGAAGAGATGCCAGTAATGGACCAGTTCTCTTGTTGCAGATTTGCGGCGATTAATTCGCCGGCGTTCCACGTATTGCCAGTGAGACTCTCGATAAGGATTGCTGCCTTCATGACATTATTTCTACTACTCGTGGCCCTCAGAAAAGAACTTCACGAAAGTTTTGTCAGTGGGGCCCATGCGAGAGCCAAATGTTTGGTGCCCTTTTCACGGAAGCGGACAGTGACTTCAGTCTTGTCTCCGGTGCCCTTGATCTCAATGACAACACCTTCACCAAAGACGGCATGCATCACATCGTCACCGGGTTTGAGGTCAACTAGGTGGTCTGTATTGCGAGGTTCTGCAGCAGGACGCACGGCACGTTCAGCGCGACGACCATATGAGCGACCAAACGATTCGTCATCGTCATCGTTGCGGCGTTTGTATGACGGAAGTTCTGCATCGTTCCAATCTGTTGAAGTGCGACCAAATACTCGCCCGTGATCTGAGCCTGAATCAACATTGCCTTGTCGGTCGAATAACTCCGCAGGAACTTCAGCCAAGAATCGTGACGGTGGGTTGTACTGCGACTGTCCGAACAACATGCGTTGCCATGCGTGTGACACCAACAACCGTTCACGCGCCCGTGTGAGACCCACATACGCAAGACGACGCTCTTCTTCAAGTTCTGCAGGATCGAGCAATGCCCGATTATGAGGGAAAATTCCTTCTTCGCATCCAACCAAGAAAACAACCGGGTATTCAAGGCCTTTTGCAGAATGCAATGTCATAAGAACAATGTGATTCTCTGCATCAAGGTCATCTGTGTCTGCAACGAGTGCAACTTGTTCAAGGAACTCTTCTACTTGGGTGAATTCTGCAGCAGAACCAATGAGTTCCGAAATGTTTTCAAGACGTCCGGCAGCTTCCACCGTTGCTTCTTGTTCAAGTTCGGTGATGTAACCGCTGTTGTTCATTGCGACTTCCAACAAGGCTAACGGCCCGTCAGCAAGTGCTGCATTCATTTCATCAACCAAGGTGACGAACAGTGCGATTCCTTTAATGGCTCCACCCGAAACGCCTGCTTCACTTGCGCGGCGCATCGCATCAATAAATGAAAGGCCATTTGCAGTGGCGAACAGGTCAACCTTCCCGATGCTGGTGTCGCCAATACCACGCTTTGGCACATTCAGCACTCGTTTGATGCTGATTTCATCGAGCGGGTTAGCGCCAGCCTTCAAATAGGCAATGGCGTCTTTCACTTCACGCCGTTCATAGAACTTTGTTCCACCCACCACTTTGTACGGAATGCCAGAACGCATCATTGATTCTTCAATGGCCCGGCTCTGGGCGTTGGTGCGATACATGATGGCTATATCGCCCCATGCACGCTTCTCTTTTGTATGAATATCTTGCGCAGTAGATGACACCCACGCGGCTTCGTCATATTCATTTTCTGCAAAGTACCGAACAATGCGTTCGCCATCACCAGCTGATGTCCACAGATCTTTCGGACGCCTTCCGACGTTTTGCGAGATGACCGCATTAGCTGCCGTAAGGATCGTCTGGGTGCTGCGATAGTTCTGCGCAAGCACAACAACTGTTGCTTCCCCGAATGCACTCTCAAACTGATCAATGTTGCGTAGGTCGGCTCCACGGAATTTATAAATGCTCTGGTCACTGTCGCCCACCACACACACGTTGTGGTGCAACGCGCCCAGCATCAGAACAATGCGGTTCTGTGCTTGGTTAGTGTCCTGGTATTCATCAATAAGAATGTGCTGGAAACGTTCTTGATATTGGCGCAGTACTTCGGGGTGAGCTTCGAAGAGACGGACCACGTTGACCAACAAGTCATCAAAATCCATTGCGCCTGCACGAATGAGACGGGCTTGATACTCGCGATAAATCTCAGCGTTACGTCGCGCAGAAATATGTTCTGCGGTATCAAATGCAACAGATGCAGGGATTAATTCGTTCTTCCACAAACTGATGCGCGATTGGGCCGCATTGGCCGGAAACTTTTTAGCATCGAGCCCCATGTCGCGAATGACATAACCGATAAGTCGCTTTGAATCTTGCGCATCATAAATAGTGAATTGCTTGGGGTAGCCAATGAGTTCAGCATGTTGGCGCAACATTCGAACACACGCCTTATGAAACGTGGTGACCCACATGGAGCGTGCAGTTGGACCCACCAAGTCAGCAACGCGATGTCGCATTTCTTCAGCTGCCTTGTTGGTAAACGTGATAGCCAGAATGGCCATCGGCGATGTGCCTTGCGAAATCAACCACGCAATACGCTGTGTAAGAACGCGAGTTTTGCCAGAGCCAGCACCGGCAACAACAAGCAGAGGTCCACCAGGGTGAAACACGGCCTCTTGTTGGTCAGGGTTCAGCGGCGTGCTGTTACCTGAAGGGCTAAAGAGTTGATCTGACATGGTTCCGCCATCTTACGAGCGGACTGTGTCGGCGCGAAGAATGAGGTGTTATGCGCGTGCGTTGACCACGAAAGGCAAGGAACGAGGTCCTCGTACTTGACCCGTGCTCCATGTGACTATTTCATTTGCATCGACTGAGAAGTCTGGTAAGCTCTGAAGGAAAACTTCAACGGCAACATTCATTTCCAAACGAGCAAGGTTCGAACCAAGGCAACGATGAATACCAAGACCAAAAGCGGCGTGGCGATTCTCTTCGCGATCGATTACTACTTCATGCGCATTTGCAAATTGCTTGTCGTCACGGTTAGCAGCAGGGAAAGGAAGAAGAACCCAATCTTCTTTCTTCATCTGCACACCGTGGAATTCCATGTCTTCTTTCACAAGACGTGCCATGGTGACAGGCGCATATGCGCGAAGGAATTCTTCGACAGCTGCTGGAATCATGTCGGGGTTTTCTACCAAACGACGACGATCAACTGAGTTAGTCGCAAGATGCCACAACGATGAACCAATTCCGCTCCATGTTGTATCGATGCCGGCAATCAGCAACAAGATGACCGAACCCGCAACGTGGCGAATTGACAATTTCTCGCCGAAAATTTCAGCATTCAACAAGAATGAAATGAGGTCATCGCGTGGATTCTCGATGTGGTCATTGACGTGGAACTCGAGATACTCGTTGAATTCCATGAATTGCTGCATACGAGCTTCTGTGCGCTCTTCACCAATTCCGCTGAGAACAAGGTTCACCCATCCGCGGAACTTGTCACCGTCTTCAACTGGTAAACCAAGCATGCGCGCAATAACCATGACCGGAATGTGCTGTGAATACTGCAATGCAGCATCGATGTGATCAGCATCGCCCATGTCATCGATGAGCTGGTTGCAAATCGTGATGACTTCTTCGCGCCAAGGGTCGATGACCTTTGGCGAAAA
>CAMDBY010000171.1 GCA_945889575.1 Bifidobacterium breve | reverse complement strand
CGCTCATGGATAGTCGTGCTTTTCTCGGTCTGGAACAGACCCATAATCCCTATCGCTGGCATCTTCCCGTTGATCGTCGGCTGTGCACAGGCGGGAACTTTCTATATGGCGGCAGCGCCCTCGGAGCAGCCATTTCAGCCATGGAAGGCACAACGGGCAGAAACGTCATCTGGACCACTGCTCAGTACCTCAGGTATGCCCGTCCTGGTGAAGTGATGGACATTGATGTCATTGTGCCGGTTGAGGGCAACGCAATCACGCAGGCGCGTGTTGTGGGCCATGTAGGTGAACGCGAAATCATTACGGTGAATGCGGCGCTCGGTGACCGTAATTTTGAACATTCTGGACAGTTTGTGAAGGCGCCAGAAGCTGGTCACCCTGATGAATACCAGAACTGGCGTCACCGTCATATTTCTGAAGGCACCATTCATGACTTCATGGAAGAGCGCGTGGTCAAGGCTCGCACTGATGAAGAACTCGACGGCACTCCTGGTGATGGTCAAACAGTCATGTGGGCGCGTTTGCCACAAGTCATTGAGGGGGTCGACGCAGCAACACTTGGCGTATTGGGTGACTTTGTCCCACGCGGTGTTGGCCAGGGGCTTGGTGTTCGCGGAGGTGGCAACTCTCTCGACAACACTTTGCGTGTTATGAATCTGGTTCCCACTACGTGGGTGCTTCTTGATATTCGCGTTCATGGCGTAGCACGCGGTTTTGGGCACGGACTTGTACATATGTTTGCTGAAGACGGCACTCTCATGGCTACCGCCAGTCAGAGTTGCATCGTTCGAATGTGGAAAGGTGATGACTAATGAATGCATACGGAGCAAAAGGCCAACACGGCTTGCCGGTACGACCAGGAATGACCGTGCCACTACCAGGCCCACTACATAGCCATAAAGACAAACTGTCCGAACTCGCAGACATGGGATACACAGACATCTGGTCTGCAGAAGCAGATGGTGCTGATGCGTTTACACCGTTGGCACTTGCCGCTGCATGGGAACCACGTTTGCGTCTCGGTACTGCCATTGTTCCTGCGTACACACGTAGCCCGGCCTTGTTTGCGCAATCAGTGGCGTCCATGGCTGATGCAGCACCTGGTCGCTTCGCAATCGGTGTCGGATCTTCCAGCAACGTCATCGTTGAGCGCTGGAATGGAATTCCGTTCGAAGAGCCGTACAAGAAGGTGCGCGACGTTGTTCGCTTTCTGAACGATGCACTCGGTGGCGAAAAAGTCACGAAGGAATATGACACCTTCAAAGTTGATGGATTTCGATTAGGCATAAAGCCAGAAGTGAAGCCACAAATTCTTGTCGCTGCTTTGCGTGAAGGAATGTTGCGTCTTGCTGCTCGTGAAGCAGATGGCACAATCATCAACTGGCTTAGCCCTGAAGATGTCACACGCGTGGCCGAAGTAGTGCATGGTGCTGCAGATGGAACACCGAAAGAAATCGTTGCGCGTATCTTCGTATGTCCATCTGAAAATACTGAAGCAGTGCGTTCTATGGCTCGTTTTGCAATTGCGGCCTATCTCAATGTGCCTGTTTATGCCGATTTCCACCGATGGCTCGGCCGTGGCGATTTATTGAAGGGCATGTGGGATAACTGGAAGGCAGGCGACCGCAAGGCCGCACTAGCTGCTATTCCCGACGAAGTTGTTGATGCGCTGATTATTCATGGTTCACCGGAATATTGCCGTGATCGCATTCGTCAGTATTTCGACAACGGAGTTACAACTTCAACTCTTGCCATCATGCCTTTTGATCCTGAGTTAAAACATTGGGATGCAGTCCGTTCATTGTCGCCGTCGGCACATTAATAATTCCTTCCTGTCGTAATGTCTGACAAGCCCGTCAAAGGAGTAACGAAAGAAGGCTGGAAGCTTCTTCGTGAAACATTGGTTCCTCAACGCAAGGGACTTCTTGGTGGTGTTGCTGTAGGCCTGTCATGGTCGGTCGGAAAGATGGCGGTTCCACAGCTCACGCGCTATGCGATTGACCGCGGAATTAGCAAGAACGGCTCATTGCTGTTTTGGACATCCACAATTCTTGTTGCCGCTCTCATCGCTGGCGTCTTTGCCGGCTGGCGTCGTTTTATTGCATTCCGCGAAAGTCGTTTGACAGAAACTGTTCTGCGCGAACGTCTCTTTGCACAAATCCAAGGTCTTCACGTTGGTTTCCATGACCGCACACAAACTGGTCAGTTGATGAGTCGTGCCTCGAGTGACTTGTTGCAAGTGCAGGGCTTTGTTGTCAACATTCCCATTTTCGCATCACAGGTCACCATGGTGTTCGGCGTCGTTGCGGTTCTCTTCCTCACTGATCCTGTGTTGGCAGCAGTCGCACTAGCGCCTTTGCCATTCATCAACATCTCTGCTCGGTCGTTCTCGCACAAGATTCACCCAACAGTTCTCGCAGTGCAGCAAGAGCAAGCGCAACTGGCAAGCGTTGTCGAAGAATCAGTTTCTGGAATTCGCGTCATTAAAGGCTTTGGTGCTGAAGCAGTGCAACAGGCCAAGTTAGAAGTTGAAGCCGACGACATTCGTCGTGAATCTATGAAAGCTGCGCGTATCCGTAGTCGTTTCCTTCCAGCTATCGATTTGCTTCCTGGGCTCGGATTGGTTGCAGTTCTCGGACTTGGTGGTCACCGCGTGATCAATGGCGACATGTCTTTGGGTGGACTAGTCGCGTTCAATGCATATCTCACTATGTTGATCTGGCCAATGCGCAACATTGGTATGACTGTTGCCATGGGGCAACGCGCGGCATCTGCATTGATGCGCATTCACGAAATCTTGGCAGTTGTGCCGGCAATTGCTGACCCTGCGCACCCCCTGCATCTCCCACAAGCCGCCGTGGCTCAACCTGTTGGTGCCGTGAAATTCGAGAACGTCCGGTTTGGATACGAGATTGGGCATACCGATATACGCGTTCTCGAGGGGTTCAACTTCTCCGTTGCGCCTGGGGAATCAGTTGCCATTGTCGGTGCGACTGGATCCGGGAAATCCACAATTGCGCGATTGTTGTTGCGGTTTTACGACCCACAATCAGGAAGCGTCAGTCTCGATGGCATCGACTTGCGTCAACTACGCCTTCCTGAATTACGACATTCAGTTGGTGTGGTGTTCGAGGACACTTTGTTGTTCCATGACACGGTGTCAGCCAACATTGCATTTGCAAAACCTGAAATCGATTTCTCCGTAGTGCAGCGCGCAGCAAAATTAGCTGGCGCGCACGACTTCATCATGCAGTTGCCGAATAAGTACGACACCTCATTGGGAGAGCGCGGTTATTCGCTCTCAGGCGGGCAACGCCAACGCATTGCTATCGCACGTGCCATTGTGGCTGACCCACGAGTTTTGGTTCTTGATGACGCAACGTCTGCAGTTGACCCAACAAAAGAACACGAAATTCGTGACGCCCTGTCTACTGTGATGCGCGGGCGCACCACGTTGGTCATTGCGCACCGTCCGGCAACCATTGAATTGGCTGACCGTGTGGTACTTCTTGACGAAGGTCGAATCAGTGCCACCGGTTCCCATCATGAGTTGTTGGAAACGAACGAGAAGTATCGCAGTGTCCTTGCTGCCATGACCAGCACGGTGAGTGAGTAGTTATGTACGCAGGAGGACGCGGAGGGCGTGGAGGCGGCGGAGGCGGCGGAGGCGGTCGTGGAATGGAAGAGGATCAGAAGCTTGACCGTTCTCAAACGCGTGTGGTGCTTCTTCGCAGTTTCCGAATGGCGGGCGAGTTTCGTAAACAAGCAATCTTGGCGTT
>CAMDBY010000170.1 GCA_945889575.1 Bifidobacterium breve | reverse complement strand
AGCCTCTACATCGAAATGGTCACTGTCGTCGAGATATTTCAACAAGTTGATCGAAGCCAAGTTGCATGCCGAGTTGTCGATGTGCATGTATTCGCTGCATGGGTTCGAGCCATTGATGCGACCTGCTGCATGAGCGGTGTGCCATTTGTTGATGGTTGTATCAAACTGCAAACCTGGGTCTGCGCACTCCCATGATGCTGTGGCAATTTGGCGCCACAAGTCGCGTGCCTTGAGCGAGCGCACTGGTGCTCCGTCTTTGACAGCCTTGTATGTCCAGTCACGATCTTCTTTGACTGCGTGCATGAACTCGTCAGAGACTCGCACCGAGTTATTGGCGTTCTGGTACTGCACCGAGAACGAATCTTTGCCGTCGAGATCCATGTCGAAGCCGGCATCGCGCAACGCACGAGCCTTTTGCTCTTCGCGGGTTTTGCACCAGATGAACTCTTCAACATCTGGGTGATCCACATTCAAAATGACCATCTTTGCGGCACGACGTGTTTTGCCACCCGACTTGATAGTGCCAGCCGACGAGTCTGCGCCACGCATAAAGCTCACTGGGCCAGATGCTGTGCCGCCACCCTTCAGGTGCTCGACACTTGAACGAATGTTGGACAAGTTAATGCCTGCGCCTGAGCCACCCTTGAAGATGATTCCTTCTTCGCGATACCAGTTGAGAATTCCGTCCATGGTGTCTTCGGTTGAAAGAATGAAGCACGCACTCGCTTGCTGTGGCACTCCTGGTACTCCGATGTTGAACCACACTGGCGAGTTAAATGCTGCGCGTTGTGTGACCAAAATAAACTTCAGTTCGTCGCGAAATGCCTCGGCCTCGTCGGCGTCTGCAAAATATCCACCTTCGATGCCCCAGTCGGCAATGGTGTTTGCTACGCGGTCGATGACCTGACGCAGTGAGTGCTCACGCTCTGGTGTGCCCGGTGTGCCACGGAAATACTTTTGTGTAACGATGTTGGTTGCATTGAGCGACCAGCCAACTGGAAACTCGACACCGAGTTGCTCGAATGCGATTGTTCCGTCTTTCCAGTTGTTGATGCGCGCATCGCGCTTCTCCCAGACCATCTGGTCGTATGGGTGTACACCTTCAGTGGTGAACTTGCGGCTGATTCCGATGGTGAGCCGCTCTGGTGCGATTGACATTTTTGACTACTTCTCTCTGTATTTTTGGTACGTAACAACTGGTGAATAAAACGACTTAAACCTGATATTTCTCAATAACTACGGGCTCTGGGCAAATTTCCAATCAGAGCGATGAGTCACTGAAACCGGGGTCCCTTTCGAGACCACTAGATGTTGTGTCCAAAACGCTCCCATTGCAGATTTGCCCACAACTGGTAGGGAATGATTACAGCATTGTAATTACCCTCTGTCAATTACCCTCGTCGGATTTCGGGCATTTTTTTCTTCACTGTTTTCCTTGCTCTATAACGGTTTAGCGTCTCCTTCAAAATGACATCAAAAAGAAATATTAAAAAACATCTAGCAACGTCACACCCCCCCCTTTCACAGGTTCAAAACCTTGCGGTCTCACAGCTGCCGTGTTGCGTTGCGCCATTGCTAGATGCACTTCGCACTGTAGGGGTATACCCCTGTGTGGAGGAAGTGGATAACCCTGTGATTTTCAGGTTTTATCTGGGGATCATGCTGTGGACAGCGTTGTGTGCAACTCGGATTATGAGTGGATAACCGCTGCAACTGTTACAGGAATGCCATTTAACACCGAAGTTCCTGACAGTGGATCCATTTGATCTTCGTCAGTCAAAACATTTGAGTTCACACCGGCGCGTTCTGCTGCGATCGTCATCTTCGTTCCGCGCACTCCGTGTCCCCATCCGTGCGGAAGACTCACAACTCGAGGACGAATATCGTTTGTGAGTTCCACAACTGCCACAACACTTCCGACGCGACTTGTAATGCGAGCACTTCCGCCGTCAACAACACCGGCACGTGTGGCATCTTCTGGATGCATCAGTAATGTGCAGCGCTGCTTACCCTTCATCAGTACTGAAACGTTGTGCATCCATGAATTATTTGAACGCAAGTGACGACGACCGACGAGCAATAACTCGTCAGCATCAACTTCGTGCATTGCTTTTTCTAAACGCTCCAAGTCGGCGAGCAACTCTGGTGGAGCAAGTTCTACTTTTCCGCTCGGCGTGCGCAGCACTTCTGGACTACGGGGCTCAAGTGCACCGAAGTCGACGCCATGAGGTTGGTCACGCAACTTCTGCAAATTAATCCCCTTTGGGTTTGCGCCAAATGCTTCTCCGTATGGGCCTGTGCGTAACAGCGTGTCGAGAATGCGTTCTGGGCCGTTCAGATTTGTTGCGCTAACAATCTCACGAATCTCGTCTTCACTGCGTCCGTGTATTGGAGATGATTTGTCTTTCAATAAATTGCCCAACAGCGAGCCAAAAACGTATTCATCAATTACGGCAGGATCAACATCAGCGCCAGCACCCTGTGCAATTCCGGCGAGCTTTGCCAAGATCTGCCACTCGTCTGGTTGGTCGTCTTCGCGCTCAAACACAGCCTCAGAAAAGTTGGCAACGTTACGAATTGAAAATGCAGTGAAGACCATGTCGTAATGACTGCGCTCAAGATGTGACGGCGGCGGCAGAATCACGTCAGCATGTCGCGTTGTTTCATTCAAATAAATGTCGACAGAAACCATGAACTCAAGAGACTCAAATGCTTTTTCGAGTTGCTCACCATTTGGAGTCGACAACAGTGGGTTTCCCGCAACTGTCACCATCGCCCTGATCTGACCATCACCCGGAGTCAGCATTTCCTCGGCCATGACAGACACTGGGTATTCGCCGATTGCCTCGGGCGATTTGCGCACACGCGAATATCCGTGACCAATGCGAAAGCCCTTGCCGGTGCCGGACTCCCCGCGTGTGGTTTGATTGCCAGCAGCAGGCATCGGAAACATCACACCGCCTGACTTGTCAAGATTGCCCGTGATCGTATTAATGACATCAACCAGCCAGGAGGCAGTCGTGCCAAACGAGACCGTTGTTGTTCCGATACGACCGTAAACAAGTGCGGTCGGTGCAGCACTCAGTTCTCCTGCAATTCGACGAATGGTTTTCGCATCAATACCAATCGAATTTCCAACAGCTTCTGGCGTAAACGGTGCAAGCGCACCAGACAATTGGTCGAACCCGGCAATGTGCGCGCGCACGTGGTCGCCCACATCGGCTTTGCCACTCGCAAGAATTGTATGAGCAATTGCCGCGAGCAACAGTGCGTCACCGTTTGGTCGAATTGCCAGCCACTCATCCGATTCCATAGCAGTGCGGCTTCGACGCGGATCTACAACAACAAGTTTTCCCCCGCGTGCGCGGAGTGCTTCAAGGCGGCCAGGAAAGTCAGGAGCAGTGCACAAACTTCCGTTGGACTCATATGGGTCTGCGCCAAGCATCAAGACGTAATCGGTGCGATCTAGATCAGGAATAGCAACTGAAGCAACCGTGCCAAACATGTATGCAGACGCAATTTGCTTTGGAAGTTGGTCGACAGACGACGCACTAAAGCGTTGCTTTGTTCCAAGCGCTTGCATCCAAGCGCGGTTGTACAACAACGGCGCAAGGTTGTGCGCATTTGGGTTGCCAACATATGTGCCCACCGAGCCGCGACCATGTGTATTGATCACACCCATAAGTCCACGCTCAACTTCGGCCCACGCTTCTTGCCACGATACTTCTACGTGTTCGCCATTGCGCTTTATGAGTGGTCTACGCAATCGATCTGGGTCTTCGTGCAGTTGCTTGAGTGTGCTGCCCTTCGGACAAATGAACCCATGACTAAACACATCGTCGCGGTC
>CAMDBY010000169.1 GCA_945889575.1 Bifidobacterium breve | reverse complement strand
GACGGGTCAACGATGATGCTTTGCTTTGCAGAGCGATGCCATACATACCGCTCGCTGTATCCAACATCTTCCAGTGCCACTTTGCCCGTCTGCAGAAGTAAATCTGAAAATTTCACTACTTCATCTGCGGATAATTCACTCCCGTGATGCGGTAACAAGGTGACCCAATGCGCTCCACTGCTCTTCACGCCGGCAGCTAAAGCGTCTAAGCGATGTGTCCACTCTGCTGTAGACATTTCTGCCCATTGAGCAGGGGTGCCACCTGAAACGACCACATGATCAAGTCCGGGGAATGGTGGCGAAACACTATGGGGCACGCAACAGTCTCCCACGCACCCGCCTCACACCCTGTTGCACGGCAATGTGGCGCACGGAGAAACTAGGGTGCAGATGCCATGAATGTCTCTGCTACGCCCCTGCCAATCCACGTGGCCTGCATTATGGATGGCAATGGCCGTTGGGCTAGCCGCAAAGGATTACCGCGCACAGACGGCCATACCGCCGGAGAGGAAGCCCTTGCAGGCGTAGTTCGGGCATGTGCACATCGATCGGTTGGCTGGCTCACGGTGTTCGGATTCTCCACGGAAAACTGGGTGCGTCCTCGCACCGAGGTACGCCATATTTTGTCTCTCCACCGCAAGCTATTCGGTCGCATCAATGAAATGAATGAAAACAATGCGCGTACCCGCTGGATTGGGCGCCCATTTACTGAAATTGGCGCTCGAACACCCGTCTATGTTCAAAAAGCCATTCGTAAAGCAATTGCAGATACTGAACACAACACAGGTCTTGTCGTCACGGTGGCTTTTGACTACGGAAGCCGAGCCGAATTAGTTCGAGCCTCACAACGCGCTATGGCTGATGGCTCTGTTACGGCAGAAAGCATTACGCAGAACTTGTACGACAATTCCATGCCAGCCGTAGATCTTTTGGTGCGTACCTCTGGGGAGTCTCGAATTTCAAATTTTATGCTGTGGCAAATCACGGGGAGTCAGGTGTTTTTTACTGAACGAACATGGCCCGATTTCGATGCCGCTGAACTTGATCTTGCTCTTGCGGCATACGCCAATGGGGTCACCTCATGAGTCGCTCACTTGCTGGCACCGCATCCATTGAAGCCCTGCGCACTGTCACTTCGTCGTTCGAAGGAGCAGAAGAGCGTCAAGGCCAAATTGACATGGCATATGCCATCGCCGAAACTCTCGCCGCAGGCCGCTCAATCATTGTGCAAGCCGGAACCGGAACCGGTAAATCACTCGGGTATCTCGTTCCAGCTCTTCTCAACGGGAAAAAGACTGTCGTTGCCACTGCAACAAAAGCACTACAAGATCAATTGAATCGCAATGACTTGCCTCTGCTTTCGAAACACCTGGGTATTGATTTTTCCTGGGCCGTCATCAAGGGTCGCAACAACTATGTCTGTCGACAACGCATCAACGAACTCAGTGAAACCGCAGGACAGTTGGAGTTCGAAGAAGTGTCTGGTCCTACCAAGCGCGAAATCGAAACGATCGTAAAGTGGGCCGGCAAAACTCGCACTGGCGACTTTGAAGAATTACCAAGGGTTCCAAGCGAGCGAGCCCGCATTGCGGTCTCAGTAAGTAGTGACGAGTGTCCAGGAAAGCAAAAATGCCCAGTGGGTAATGATTGCTTTGCCGAGAAGGCCCGCGATGCAGCAGCAGCCGCAGATGTAATCGTTGTCAACCTTCACATCTACGGGCTTCACATTGCTAGTGGCGGTTCACTCCTTCCCGAACACGAAGTAGTCATCTTTGATGAGGCTCACCAATTGGAATCTGTCATGAGCGACACAGTTGGCGTGCAACTCGGTTCGGGTCGCTTCACCTCGCTTGCATCTGCCGTGCGCAAGGTCATTGCAGACCCCACAGTTACTAGTGCGCTCGAATCTCAGGGAGTACGTCTCACGCAGGCACTGACTCCCATGTCCGGATTGCGACTTTCTAATCCAATGCCAACATCAGTGACTGAACCACTTGCGTTAGCGCGCATCGAAATCAACTCAATTCTTGGCGCGTTGCGTGGCATCACGACAGATAACGAATCAACTCAACAAAAGAGTTACAGGGCACAAACTCAAGCCACACGACTCGCAGAAGCTCTCGACCTCGCGCTCGGGACAATTCAGGGTTATGTCGCATACGTAGAAGGTTCATCAGATCGTCCACAATTACGCATCAGTCCTCTACACGTGGGCGAAGTGATGGCCGGTTCCGTGTGGGGAAATGTTGCAGCCGTACTTACCAGTGCGACCATTCCTGCTTCGCTTCCCGAACGGGTCGGTCTACCACTTGAGGGCACTGAAATTCTTTCCGTTGAGAGCCCGTTTGACTACGAACGCAACTCACGCCTCTATTGCTCGCCCACATTTCCTGATCGCAATGCGCCGAACTTCACCGAATTTGTCCACGACGAACTTGAAGCGCTTATTACCGCAGCCGGTGGTCGTACCTTGGCGCTCTTCACAAGCAACAAGGCACTACACGCTGCAACTGCAGCCATGAGAGAACGTCTCAGTGTGCCCATTCTCAGTCCCGCCGATTATCCGCGACAGAAACTCATTGAAATGTTCATGGCCGACGAGAGTTCCTGCATCTTTGCCTCGCAGGCATTTTTTCAGGGCATCGACCTTCCTGGCCGAACCTTGTCACTAGTCGTCCTCGACAAGTTGCCATTTCCGCGCCCTGATGACCCGCTACTTGAAGCACGTCGCGAAGCTGTTGGTCGAGATACCTCGTTCGGTCAGATCGACCTGCCAATCGCAGCTACGTCTCTGGCACAGGCTGCTGGTCGCCTCATCCGCACTGCAGAAGACAAAGGAGTCGTTGCTGTTCTCGACCGTCGCTTAGCAACTGCCGGTTACTGGAAAACCCTCATTGCTGCCTTGCCGCCAATGACGCGCACTCGTGATCGCGCAGAAATTGAACAGTTCCTGCGCGACATCACCGCTGCGCAATAGGACTAACTAGTAGCCGAATCTTTCGAGACGATCAGCGTGCTGTTGCCAGTCCTTGTCGACAACCACATGCAACTCAATAAAAGCACCTTCTGGCATCTGAGCACGAACGGCGATACCTACTTGTTTCAGTAATTCCCCGCCCTTGCCAATTACCATGCCCTTTTGGCTCTCGCGCTCAACGTAAATCTCGCACCGCACGCGTGGCCATTCCCATTCAGTGACCTTCGTGGCGACAGAATACGGCAACTCATCTTTCAACACAGCTAACAATTGTTCACGAACCAACTCTGCAATCCATTGTGCATCTTCAGTATCTGTGACCATGTCTTCTGGGTAGTACGCAGGTCCTTCAGGCATCAGTGCCTTGAGCGCTGCAAGAAGTTCTGGGACTCCCTCGCCCGTACGCGCTGACACCGGAAAATATTCAGCAGCACCTAAAGACGACACGGCATGTAACTGCGCAATGACTTGTTCTCTCGTTGCTTTGTCAGTCTTATTGACGATTACAAACGCTTTTGCAATATCAATATGATCTGCTACCCACTGATCACCACGGCCGAAAGGCTTTGTGGCATCAACTAAAAGACACACGACATCAACATCCTTCGCGCTCTCGAGCGCAGTTGCGTTTACTTTTTCACCAAGCAAGGTAACTGGCTTATGAATACCGGGAGTATCAACAAAAACGACCTGCGAATCAGGACCGTGATGAATACCACGAATTCGTGTGCGAGTGGTTTGGGGCTTATTCGAAACAATGGAGATCTTGACCCCACACATTGCGTTCACGAGCGTCGACTTTCCCACGTTGGGTCGCCCGACGATCGCGACGATGGGCGAGCTCATGCGCACACCGCGGCGACGAGCGCGGCGCCATTGGTCGGGACGACTTCGA
>CAMDBY010000168.1 GCA_945889575.1 Bifidobacterium breve | reverse complement strand
GAGAGATACATGATCGAGCATTACTGCAGGACCAAAGCTCACGGTGATGTCGCTTGCGCGAAGTGAAGTACTCATGACGAGTATCCACCTTATGCGAGAGGCGGGTACATCAACGCAAAAGGAGCGGCATCACCGAAGTGACACCGCTCCTTTTGGAACAAGTATTGCTAGTTGTTACTTAGCGATTGAGAAAAGGCTCTTGGTTATTGCTGGGCCGTATGACGCGCCTTCTTGTGCTGCGATTGCAAAGATGAACAATGCTCCACCAGCCATTGAGATGTTCTTCAAAAAGCTGATCATTTCTGTTTGCTTTGAAGCAGCATCTGCAGCCCAGAAGTCATGCATCTTCACTGCCATGATGACAAGGAGAGCTGCGATGACAATTGCGCCAAGGTCTGCGTACACGCCCAAGATGATGGAAAGTCCACCAAGGGCAAGCAGGAGACCGGAGAGCTGTACGGACAACTTTGGTGCTGGAACCTTCTTGAATTGGGCGTAACCAGTCATGGCCTCTGCTTTGGTGAGGTGGTTGATACCACTCATGATGAACATGCCAGCGAACAGAATTCGGGCAATCAATAGGACGATGTCCATAGTTGACTCACTTTCGTTTGTAGAAAATAGTTGAGACCGCAACTATATACACAAAATGGTTGCGGACGCAACTACCTCTCAAATTCCTGTATATTTCATGTATGGCAACGAACTGGCTATCTACGGCTGAAATGATGGCGTGGCGTTCATTTATTACGACCACCGGTGATCTATTGCGGGCTATTGAACATGAATTAGAACCATTCGACCTTGATATGGGTGACTATCAATTACTTGCCATGTTGTCTGAAGCTCCGGAACAGCAGTTACGCATGTCTGATCTTGCTGATGCATTACGACTCACGCGCGGCGGATTAACTCGCCGTATGGAAGGCGTTGTGAAGAAGAAGTTGGTAAGCCGAGTGCAATCATCTGAAGATGGTCGCGTTGCGTTTGCACAGATGACTGCAAAGGGCGTGGCGACCTTGAATGCAGTTGCACCAGAGCATGTGGAGACTGTGCGTCGATTAATGATTGATTTACTCACACCTGCAGAGGTGAAAGCAGTGGGAACCGCATTTAGCAAGATTCGAAAAAACCTTGCTAGAGAACTGAAGTAGTTAGCCCTGGAGGGCTGCCTTCATTGCTACAACTCCGTTAGCAAGAGTGGTTCGTTCTGATTCGCTCAATACGGCAT
Source organism: Bifidobacterium breve (assembly GCA_945889575.1). Classification (GTDB taxonomy): domain Bacteria; phylum Actinomycetota; class Acidimicrobiia; order Acidimicrobiales; family Ilumatobacteraceae; genus UBA2093. Next base: position 2,666 of record CAMDBY010000168.1, on the reverse strand, counting down.
ACGCAGGTGCGCACAGTGCGTCAGTGAGTTTTTCAGCAGCGGCCATTTGAGCATGCGTGGCGTCAGTAATTGTGGGTGCATCTTCTGGTGTGTAGCCAAATTGCGGCACCATGTCTGGGCGCTTGATGTGGTGGGCTGTCTTTGTATCTAGACCAGCTGCGCGTAATGCGATGAGATGAGCTGCTCCGCGGAATTCGCGGATAAGAGCCACCAACTGCATTGCACGACCTGGTGCATCAGTTGCGAGAGTCTCTGTGCGCATTGCTGCGTACAAGCCAAGTCCGTCAGGGTCTGCTGCGTTGTTTACCGCGTCGAGCGTTTTGACGATTGCATCAAGATTTGCCAAGCCAGTGAACTTTGCGCGGCCAAGAGCAGCTGCACATTCAAGATGTGCACGTCCTGCTTTACGAGGATCACATTTTGCTTTTGCAGCTTCCCAGACGCCACCGATCATTGATGGTTTGAAATAACCAAAGGCTGCAGCGAGAGCTGCGCCATCACAGTCACCGAGAGGGCCGCCGCGTCCGAGGACATAAAACTCCATGCCACCAAGGTTGAGTTCTTTGCCAACTGCTCCGGTCTCTGGGATGAAATAAAAGGCCGAACCAATTTCGTTAATAATTGGGCAGGCTGCTGCGAGAAGTTCTTCATTCGTCATATGAGCGACTGTAGTGAAGGCGGCGCCACCTACGCTCATTGGGTGGATAAACGACTGCTTGAGCGAATGGCGCCAGGACTTTTTGTTCTTTTATGGAGTACCGGTTTCATTGTTGCCCGTTATGGCACAAAAGATGCCGGGCCACTGACGTTCTTGACCATCCGCACCGCCATTGCTGCGGTGATTCTGTTTGTGGTGTCACGGATTATTCGTGAGGCTCGCGTAAGCCGCAAGCAAGTGCCCATTCAGCTTGCTGTTGGTATCGGAATACATGCCATGTATTTGGGCGGTGTGTTTGTGGCCATCAACCATGGCCTTCCATCTGGCATTAGTGCCTTGATTGCTGCACTTCACCCGGTTATCACCACCGCGTTGAGTCGTGTGTTGTTGAACGAGAAGTTGTCGTCACGACAAGCTTTTGGTGTGGTTCTAGGTTGCGCCGGAGTTGTAGCCGTAGTTTTCGAGCACGGCGGTGCTGGCGGTGGTGTTACATCATTCGCGTTGTATTCAATGGCAGTTGCAGTGGTCGGCATGTCAGCCGGCACATTGATACAGCGCAAGTATGCGCAAGGAACGCCGTTGTTGGCGGGAACATCAATTCAGTATTTCGTCACTGCTGTTGTTCTGGGCGTTTGTGCCGTCACCAGTGAAGGGTGGCAATTCACAGTGACGACACGCAGTGTTTTGTCACTTGCGTGGGCGGTTGGTGTGTTGTCAATCGCGGCAATTCTGATCATGCTGTGGTTGTTGCACAGACAAGCAGCAGCACAGGTCAGCAGTTTGTTTTTCTTAACGCCAGCACTTTCAACGATTGAAGGCGCAGTGCTATTCGGAGAGCGTCTTGGTGTTCTTGCAATCGCCGGATTAGCGGTTGCAGTAGTGGGAGTGCGGTTCGCTACTTCTCAACAAAAGTGAGGTCTGGTCCGATGATGATGTCACCGGAGAAGAACTCAGCAGCCATTGCGTGCCATTCGGCTTCGCCACCAGGCTGAATTGCTGGACCGAAGTGAGTGAGAACCAAGGTCTTGACCCCGCACTTTGTTGCTGTTTGTGCAGCTTGTTGCACAGTGGAGTGGTAGTCGATGATGTCAAGAAAGCGTGCACCGGTTGGTACTAATGGTGCCAACGCACGAACCTGATCTTCACGAATCACTGTTTGAACATAGAAGTCTGCGTCCTTGCACATGCCGTAGAGGCCTTCACATGGGATGGTGTCGCCAGCAAGAGCAGCGACAGTGCCGCCATGTTCGAAGCGGAAACCAATTGTTGGCGCAACGGGACGATGGTCCGTTGCATGAACAGAAATAGAAACTCCGCCAATTGCGAATGTGTGGCCAGCTTCAATCTCGTGAACTTCTACTTTCATGCCACCAGCTGCACGCAAGTCATCATGATGCTCAAGTCGGTAACCCTCGTCTTGCGACAACATGGCAAGCAATCCGTCGACCATCTTCTTTGTGCCGATAGGGCCGTAGATAGGAAGTGGAGTTGCTGCTGGCGATGCAATCCAGCGAGTGGTGATGACGTCGTTCAAGTCAGAAATATGGTCACTGTGCAAATGGGTCAGAAGAACTGCCGACACGAATGGTGGAGGGCAACCTGCTGCAAGAAGGCGCATGACAACAGAGCGGCCCGCATCAACAAGGATGTGTTGATTATCGGCCTGCACCAGTGTTGATGGGCCTGCGCATGTTGCGCTTGGCAGAGGGCTGCCTGTTCCGAGAAGGGTGATTTTCATTGGTGTCTCCGATGTATGGGGTAGGTATGAAACTACTGCCAACGCTGTTCAGAGAAAATGAACAGAGGTTATTTCTCTGTTTTAGCGCCCTTTGGGCTTGAACATGTCGTGAATGAGTGGCTCGAAATGAGATAGAGGTGCACTGACGTAGTCGCTATCAAATGCTGGCCCGTCATACTTTGCGCAGAACTCGTCTGTGTAATCAAAATATTCAGTTCCACGGAACTGTTCACGAGCGTTCTTGTCGAGGCCGATGTGGTCCCAGAAGTA
>CAMDBY010000167.1 GCA_945889575.1 Bifidobacterium breve | reverse complement strand
GGCAATGGGTCGATAAACGGGACGGCGCCAAAGAGGTTTCGGTTGCGCGAACTGAGCATGAGGATGAGAAGCGGATGGTCATCCACCAAGGCAGGGCCGATATTGGTGCCAATGGTGCCTGCTGCAAACAGCACGGAGGTAAAAGCAATGAGTAGTTTGCGCATCTGGGCAACCGTAGTACCTGTGGGCTTTCACCACGCGTCACAGCATTGCTACGGTTCACTATGTCGTGGCGCAGGCCACTGAAACACAGGGGGACACTATGAAGGGTTTAATGCAGCCGACACCATTGTCGATTAGCTACCTATTTGATCGCGCGGAAAAGTACCACCGCAACAAGCAGATCATCACTGCCACAGCTACTGGCCGTGAACGTATTACCTATGGTGAATGGGCAGACCGCACGCGTCGCCTTGGTGGCGCCTTAGATGCACTCGGAATCTCTGCAACTGGTCGCGTTGGCACCTTTGCGTGGAATACGCAGCGCCACCTTGAGTTGTATTTTGCTGCCCCATGTTCTGGCCGCATTTTGCACACACTGAACATTCGTTTGTTCCCCGAGCAAATTACGTACATCGTGAATCATGCTGAAGATGAAGTGATCTTCATTGACACATCGATCTATCCGTTGATCGAACCGTTGTTGTCTACCTTTACCACCGTGAAGCATCTTGTCTTTATGTATGACGGCAAAGGCGAAGTGCCGACATCAGTTCCCGGTTTCCAAGTACACGAGTATGAGGCATTAATTGCAGATGCAGCTCCGGTGCAGTGGCCTGTCGTTGACGAGAATCAAGCAGCAAGTATGTGTTACACCAGCGGTACCACGGGCAACCCGAAGGGCGTTGTGTATAGCCACCGCAGTACGTACTTGCACACGATGGGCTGCATGATGGCCGACTCTGTTGGTATCAGCGAATCAGACATCATTCTTCCCGTTGTTCCGATGTTCCATGCCAACTCATGGGGTCTTGCACACGCGGGTGTCGCAAGCGGCGCAACATTGGTAATGCCAGGACCTGATTTGTCGGGACCAGCAGTTGCCAATTTGATCGTGGAAGAAAAAGTCACTGTGCCAGCAGGCGTTCCAACTATCTGGATGGCAGTACTGCCTGAATTGAAAGGTCGCGACACGTCGAACATTCGCGTGATCCCGTGCGGTGGCTCTGCAGTGCCAAAGGCTCTCAGTGAGGCGTACCGCGAACAAACCGGAAAGCCAATCTTGCAGGCATGGGGTATGACAGAGACAAGCCCCATTGCGGCAGTGTGCACATTGTCATCAGAAGACCTGTTGTTGTCTGATGCTGAACAAGCAGAACTGCGCACAACTGTTGGCCTCATCAGTTTCGGTGTTGAAATGCGCGTTGTTGAGCCAGGCACGACAACTCCATTGCCGTGGGATGGTGTATCGCAAGGTGAATTGCAATGTGCAGGCGCATGGATTGCATCTGACTATTACAACGACCCACGTTCGCGCGAAAGCTTCACACCTGATGGTTGGTTGCGCACTGGCGACGTTGCAGTGGTTGATGCTAAGGGGCGCATTCGTTTAGTTGACCGCACCAAAGATCTCATTAAGTCTGGTGGCGAGTGGATCTCATCTGTTGATGTTGAAAACGAACTGATGTCGCATCCAAAGATTGCTGAAGCAGCTGTTATTGGAGTGCCTCACCCCAAGTGGAGTGAACGCCCGCTTGCATGTGTTGTTATCAAACCAGGCGAGACTCTGACTGAAGCAGAAGTGATTGCTCATCTTGTGCCGCGTTTGGCCAAGTGGCAATTACCTGATGCAGTGGTATTCATTTCTGAAGTGCCAAAAACATCTGTCGGCAAATTCTCGAAAAAGACACTGCGCGAACAGTTCGTCGATTACGTACTGCCAGACGCTTAAAGGCGGCCGGCGCGAATAATGCGTTCGAGAAATTGTTGAGCACGCTCTGATTGGGGTGCACTAAAGACTTGGCCCGGTAGGCCTTGTTCAATGATGTGTCCACCATCGAGAACGCACACCAAATCGCTGATGTCGCGTGCAAAACCCATTTCATGAGTAGCAAGAACCAATGTCATACCAGATGTCTTTAGCTCGCGCACGACATCAAGAACCTCGCCGACTAATTCGGGGTCAAGTGAGCTTGTGATTTCATCAAGCAACAAAACTTCTGGCTCTATGGCGAGAGCACGAACAATGGCGACACGCTGTTGTTGCCCGCCTGACAACTGATCAGGGAACGCATTGACCTTGTCAGCCAAACCAAACCGCTCGAGAAGTTCTGCAGCCTTTGCACGGGCAAGTGCTTTGTTGACTCCAAGCGTACGGACAGGGGACAGAGTGATGTTGTCTTGTACAGACATGTGTGGAAAGAGATTGAAGTTCTGAAACACCATGCCGATGCGTCTGCGTACAGGGTTTGCATCAAACCCGGGAACTGAAATGTCTGTACCGTCGAGAAAAATTTCACCATCATCGATTGGTTCAAGAAGATTGATGCAACGCAAAAGCGTGCTCTTGCCAGAACCGCTTGGTCCAATGAGAGACACGACAGTTCCCTCAGCAATATCCATATCTATTCCGTTCAGAACGGAATTAGCACCAAATGCTTTGTGGACACCGCGCAGCGAAATCTTTGCGGTACTCATGAGATGCGCGTTCCTGTTGTACGACGTCGTTCACGTTCAATCAAATAGTCCGTCGTGCGCGTAAGAGGAATGGTGATGAGAAGAAAAATCACAGCTGCTGCAATGTATGGCGTGAAGTTTGCAAACTTCGATTTGTCGATTCCTGCTTGACGCAATATCTCGATGGGGCCAATCAGGCTGACGAGGGCGACGTCTTTTTGCAAACTGACCATGTCGTTCATTAGTGGTGGGATAACACGACGAATCGCCTGAGGCAATACAACATGACGCATGGTTTGCCAGCTTGATAGTCCGAGCGAGCGGGCAGCTGCTCGTTGTGATTCGTGAACACTTTCGATGCCAGCACGAAATACTTCAGCTATGTACGCCGCATAGGTCAACACGAGCGCAACAGATCCCCAGATCAGCGGACTGTTCCAGGGTCTATCAATACCTAGACCAGGAACGCCGAAACCAATGAGATAGATCCACAAGATGATGGGGACACCACGCATGACGTCTGTATATGCGATGGTGAGGATACGCAGTGGAAACAATGCTGCCGAGCGTGAATTGCGGGTGATTGCAACCAGCAACGCCAGCACGACAATTGCCGGCATTGACCAGGCAAAAATCTTGATGTCTAGTACAAAGGCGTCAAGAAGACGGGGAAGCGAATGAGCAAATCGTTCGCCATTAAAGAACGATTCGTGCACGCGGTCCCAACGAGGCATTTTGGGAACCAATACAACAATCGCAGTTACTACCGCCAGCGAACTGACGGTAGCAACTACGGTGCTGCGGCGTTTGCGTGCGCGTTCATACGCAGCGCGACGACCTGTAATGGTTCCCATGAGTTATGGGTTAGGGCTGTTTAGGACACCGCGATGACAGGTGCATTGGTCTTGTCGGCCAACCAGGTCTTTTCGATTTCAGCAAGTGCGCCGTTGTCCTTGAGTGCAGCAAGTGCAATATCAACACAAGAAACCAGTGGGTTATCAAGGTCAAAGACCAAACCGAAGTTGTCAGGAGTTGTGCTTGCACTAGCTGGGAACTGACCAACAACTGATGCTCCGGTGAGTTCCACTGCTGCAATGTAGAAAGCAGTTGGAAGGTCAACAACGATTGCATCAATTTGCTTAGCTTCAAGCGCGGCTTTGGCACCGGCGTTGTCGTCGTAAGCAAATGGCTCAGCAGATGGCTTGATCACATTGGTGATGAAGTCAAGGCTTGTTGTTCCGGCTTGTGCGCCGAACTTTACGTCCTTCAAATCAGCAACTGTTGTTGCGCCAATTGCTGGTGAACC
>CAMDBY010000166.1 GCA_945889575.1 Bifidobacterium breve | reverse complement strand
AGTAACTGGAACGCCGGGCTTGAGTTATTTCGTTCAGGTGTTCTACAAGTTGCCGACCGCACACCAATCATTCGTCCCGATCTTGCAGGTTCATTCGACATGATTGGGTTCTCGTATTACTGCGCGTTCGGAGTACGTATCGGTCAACTTGCGTTGTACCCAGAAGATGCTCCACCATCGCCGCTTGGGTACACCATCTGGCCAGAGGGTCTTCGACTAATTCTCGACAAGCTTCATGTAGAACTTCCTGGCACTCCTTTACTGATAGCCGAATACGGCATCGGCACAAATGATGACACTGTGCGTGCGACATATTTGGCAAAGGGTCTTGACATTACGCACGATGCCATTGCGCGAGGCGTTGACATCACAGGTTTCTTCCACTGGACTGCTGTTGACAACTATGAATGGCTTCACGGGTTTGATCTGAAGTTCGGCATTATGGATATTGACCGCCATGTCAGACCGAGTGCACTGGTTTTACAGGCCGAGACCCATCATTCGCGTTAGATAAAGCGTGCCCACTCGTCAACTGGCATGCGCTCTGCGCGAAGCGAGTTAATAGGCGCTGAAGTATCGGCATATCCGATTGACATACCGCAGAACAATATTTCATTCTCTGGCGCACCAACAAATGTTGATACAGCCTGATGGCGTGCAGACCAATATTCCTGCGCACATGTTGCAAGACCATTCTCAACAGCCAACAACATAAATGTCTGCAAGAACATTCCAAGGTCTGACCACTGTGGCGGTCCCATCTGGCGATCAATAAAGCAGAACATTGCTGCTGGCGCGCTGAAGAAATCATTGTTGTTGGCAAACTGGCGTAATCTACCCGGCTTGTCCTCGCGCGCAATTCCCAAGGTCGCGTACATCTGTTCACCAATTGTGAAACGGTTTGTTCGATACGGCTCTGTGATGCTCTTCGGGTAGACGTCGTACTCAGGTGCTTCAACCGGTGGCTGTGTGGTCAAGAACTCACGCATCCGAGTCAACGAATCGCCGTTCACCACATAGATACGCCATGGCTGCACATTGCCGCCACTGGGTGAACGCGACGCATCAGCCAGCAGCGAACGCAACTGATCATCCGAAACAGGAGTGGAAAGAAACTGGCGCACCGACAAGCGGGCATTTACGGCATCAACAACATTCATGGCTCTGTAACTTAGTGGCAACCCACTCCTAGGTACCAGTTGTGGGAGAATTCAGATACAACATTGCCATGAAGGAGTATTTATGGAAGCTGAACTCAAAGGTCTTCGCAAACTAAACCGAAATGCAGGGCTCCTGCATTTGGCATCTTTCATTGCGATCATCCTGCTCGCTAACGATGCATCACTTCCCGTGAACGCGACATACATGACCGAGGCGCCAGGCACTGGCAACTTCTCTTCACCGGTTCAGTTGTTTAACCTCAACATCAGCTACATGGTCGCTGCATTCCTCTTTCTGTCGGCTTTCTTTCACTTCTTCATTACGTCACCGAAGATCTTTCCTCGCTACACAGACGGCCTAGGCAAACACATCAATGTGTATCGATGGGTGGAATACTCGCTCTCGTCTTCAATCATGATCATCGTCATTCTGCAACTCAACGGCGTTACCCAAATCTCCACACTTATTGCTGTCTTTGGTGTCAACGTGTCAATGATTCTGTTCGGATGGCTGCAAGAAAAATACACGACCCCCGGAAATGGCGATATGTTGCCATTTTGGTTCGGTTGTATCGCCGGCATCGTTCCCTGGATAGTGGTGATCTTCAACCTTCTTCACCCCAAAGGCCCATCGGAAGCTTCTGCTCCTGCCTGGGTGATCGGCATCGTTGTCTCGTTGTTCGTCTTGTTTAACTGCTTCGCAATCGTGCAGTGGAAGCAATACAAAGCAAAGGGCAAATGGGCCAACTACCTCCATGGCGAGCGCATCTACATTGTTCTCAGCCTGGTAGCTAAGTCATTACTGGCATGGCAAGTCTTTTCTGGCGCACTGGCTTCATAGGCAACAAAACCACCGAAAAATAGTCCTACACTGACGTATATGTCGACACCAGTTCTCACCATGTACAGCACCAGTTGGTGTGGCCCCTGCAAGCGTCTGAAGTCAGACCTTGAGAAGTCCGGTATTCCATTTACGCAGATCGACATCGAAACAGATGAGACCGCTGCTGCGCTCATCGAAACCATCAACAATGGCAATCGCACAGTTCCTACTCTTGTATTCAACGATGGCACGTCAATGACAAACCCATCAGTCGCAAAAGTTAAAGAGCACCTCGGTCTCTAACAAAGCGTGAGCTAAAGGCCCTCTTCTGCACGGAAGTGAGCAACGATTGCGTTCGCGTGGCCATGACCCATCTCGTGGTCGGTCTTCAACATCGCAACCATTTCGGAATGCTTCGCGCTCTTCATCTTCTTCAGTAGAGATTTCCAGTAAGAGATTGGCCTTCCGTACTTCTTCTCAATCGAAGGAAAGTAAGAAGCTGGGCCAGTGACTTTTTCTGCCATCAGATGATTTTAACGAGGGATTTCGCCTGAAGTTAGAATCAAAATATGCGTTACCTATTTGCCGTCATTGCAAACCGAACGGGCGAAGTACTTGCCGACCACGACGAGATGACAGCGATTGATTCCTTCAATGAGAAAATCGAGGCTGCTGGCCAGCGAATAATGGCAGCAGGAATCGCAACGCCTGATCGGGCCGTTGTATTTGACTTCAGAGGTACTCGCGACTCCATTACGCACGGAACTGTTGTGGACTCTGACTTGTTTATGGCTGGCTTCTGGATCATTGAGGCTGAGAACGACACCGTTGCGCATGCGCTGGCAGCCGAAGCATCAAAGGCATGCAACCGGCCCATCGAAGTGCGACCATTCCTTCGCTAACTATTTAGCAGTGGAAATCTACGCAGATTCCAAGAAGACTCCGTAACGCTGGTGAGCTGCTTGCGCGGACGTCCCCAACAGCTCCCCAATCTTCTGCCATGAGAGTTCGGCTGCACGCGCCTTTGCAACCGCGTCAAGAATTTGTTGTTCGCATCGTGCCCGTGCCACCACTGCTCGCTCGAGAAGATACTCTTCTACAGAAATTTCTTCGGCTTCATCAGCATCGAAATCTTCAAATCGCTGTGCAAGTTCATTTGCATGATCGAGAATATCTTGAATTGAACGGGGCATACGAATCACCTTAAATATTTTGGTCGAGCCAACATGGCATGAACGATGAATTCAACACCTTCTCCAGTGCTTAAGCCGATTTCCAAGAGACGTGTTGACCGGTCAGGTCCAATCAACATTGTCAGGTCGTCTAACTGAAACACCCGAATTGGGTGGTGATAAGCGTGAATCATGTCTTCATTTGCAATGCCGTGCTTGCGAGCACTTTCAAGGATGACCGGATCCACATCCATCAAGTTACCTTGATGGACAGATTTTGTCTAGTCCCCATTCCTTCGCTAGGAATCACTTGCCTAAGATGCACTGATGTTTGAGCGAATAGACGGCATGCGCACAATCGAGTTTGGAACTCCTGGTGCTTCGCGAGAGAAACTGGTCAACCTCATTCTTCATGGTCAGAAGCGCGCAACGGCTGGCCTCCTCATCAGCGACTACGAGGCTGAAGGCGAACCTATTGAACATGTCGGTGAATTACTCGCAATTGTTGACAACGACGGAAAGCACGTTGGCACAATGCAAGTGACTCGATCAGAAATACTGCGATTTGCAGATGTCCCAGATGAATTCGCTCTCGCCGAAGCTGAAGGCGATATGAACGCGGCCGATTTTCGTGCCAGCCATCTTGCCTACTGGACACGTGTCGGCGAGTCCGTTACTGATGACACTCTCATCGTGACCGTCTATTTCGATCTGATGACCGAGATCACTCAAAGCTGAGTGCAGTTACCAAACGATAGGGCCGGTTGCCTGGAGAG
>CAMDBY010000165.1 GCA_945889575.1 Bifidobacterium breve | reverse complement strand
TGAAGCACTCTTCCACTGATATGAATAAGACGTTGGCGTGTTCGACCATGTCCCATTTGTTGCACTCAATGTCAATCCAGCACGAACTGTGCCGCTAATTGTTGGCGCAGATGAAATTGCTGGTGGGAAAAGTCCAGAGATAGTAAGTGTTCTTGCCATTTGATCTTGGTCACTTAATAAATTTCCCAATGACGTTGCGGTGAGATTGCAAGTTCCTGCTGTGACTATCGTTATCGTGCCCGTGAATTGATTAATTGTGCACACAGAAGTCGTTAGCGATGCATAGGTGACTCCCGATTCAGCCGAATCATTAGCAGGCGTCACTACTTCTGCGGTCGCCCCATTTCCTCGATTCAATGAAGATGATGAATAGGACCAACCAGTGAGCGTGTTTACTGTTTGGGCACTCGGGCGCTCATAAGCTCCAACATCACATGAACCACCCTGTGGTCTAGCAATTCCACGCTGATCGCTTAGAGAACAACCGGTCCAGAAATTGATAGCCGCACTCCCACCCAATAATGGAATGGTTTTATTTGCGTAACCTCGGTAGGAAAGATCACCCAACTTCAAATCGGAATACCCCACGATTGCCGAATTAGTTGCCGGTGTTGCAGGATAGGAACTCGAGACACCAGAGCAGGAATTGTCCGTTACAAGGTTTCCACGACTTCCAGATGCATCTTGATCACTGTTACAGACTTTGATCATGCTGGCACTGCTCTGGGCAATAACGCTGTGATTTACAGTAATTCCCCCGTACAGAACCGTTGTTCCTGTAGGTCCCGTGTTGTCAACAAACGTTGAGTTATTAATTGTCGCACTAGCAAAGTTAGCTATGACGGCAGCAGCACTACGTGACGTAATTTTATTCTTGTAGAACGTCGAAGATTCGATAGTAAGACCAAAACCAAACAGTGTTGCAACCGCGCCCCCGTCAAATACAGCCGTGTTCGATTCAAAAGTCGAATTAGTAATCCATCCAGGAACAGTCTGATAATCGCCAATAAGTCGAGCTACCGCACCACCAATGAAATTTGCGTAATTATTCTTAAAAAAGCAATTCGTAATTCCAAAATTAGATTCACTTTCTATATAGATCGCGCCACCACATCGATTTCCATCTACACATTCCCCCACGCCAGGAACAGCAGCTGCGTAACCATTAATGAAACTAAGACCAATAACATCAACCGTGATTTCAGATCCCGAGTTAGGTGTCAAATTATTGTCTTGAATAATCATAATTTGAGTAGTGCCAAGTCCGTCAAGTGTCGTAACACTTGCACCATCTCCTTCGATGGTGAGTGATTTTGCAACTTCGAGCCGAGTGCTTATGGAATATGTACCTGCACAAATACGCACGGCATCGCCAGAATTCGCGGCGTCAATCGCAGATTGAATTGCGGTGCCCGATGACCCGACAAAGCCCGGCGATGCACAACTCGTGCCACTACCGACAGTTCCTGTCGCAGATACATATCGAACTGCACCAGGCGCAGCTTGAACAGGCATCGGCGTAGAAAGAACTGTTGAAAGAAGTGCAATCACTCCTGTGGCAAGAAGAAAACTTCTATGAAAGTTTCTTTTGAAAGAGATATACGCGTTCATCAGTGCTCCAAGATCCAAAAATCAACCCAGACGGGTAAGGGAATGCCCGTCAGAGGTAAGGGTTATCCCTCAACAAGAGAATACGCTAACAGTTTCAGACTGCTAATACAGTTGACGCGGACTTGTTACAGGAAGTCGAGCCAGAGGAATAGGGTTCAAGAGTGCCTACAAAGAAGCCAACTGAGAAGAAAGCAGCCCCGAAGCGGCGGTCGCCTATTTCTCGTGCTGAGGGTGAGCGACGACTTATCCAGGCCGCCAAGCAATTGATCCGGGAAAAGCCATTCTCCGAGGTGGGCGTTCGAGACATTGCCCTTTTGGCTGATGTCAACCATGGGTTTGTTCATACGTGGTTTGGTGGGAAAAATGAACTACTTCTCGCCGTGGTCCGAGACCAGTTACTGGCCTTGGCAGAAGCTGTGCCTTTGGCAGCACCCGGCACACCTGCCATTAATTTCTTTGACCCCGATGTGATCTCTATGGTGCGACTTGTTCTGTGGCTTGACCTTGAAGGCGTTGACACCAGCGGGCTATTTGGAAATATGCCGATCCTGGAAGCTTTGACCGCCAGATATGTGGAGATCGAAAAGATTGATCCATCGATGGCCAGAGACGCTGCCATCCAAGCCATTTCTATAGGTCTTGGTGCTGGGACTTTCGGGCCATTGCTCGGAATGACTGACATGGACAACATCGTTCCTGTCATGAAGCTGTGGCGCCACATCGTCGGGTTGTTGGCCGAACATCCACTGCCGTAGCCTTTGGCACGAGGGAAATTCGTCCCTCACGTACACAAAACACCCCTTGCAGGGTTTGGGTGAAAGTCCCGACCGGCGGTATAGCCCGCGAACCCCCGTACTTCGGTGCGAGGGCCGACTCAGTGTGATTCTGAGGCCGACGGTAAGAGTCCGGATGGGAGCAAGGACACAACATGACCAATCACGAGACGCTTATGCGTCGTGCCATGCATATGGCTGCCACCGCGCGTACACACGCGCGACCGAACCCATGGGTTGGAGCAGTTGTTGTGTGTGTTGATGGTTCTGTGTACGAAGGTGCAACTTCACCACCTGGCGGACCACACGCAGAAATTGTTGCCATGAATGCTGCGCGTAATGGCGGAAGTGATGTTCGTGGTGCAACGTTGTATTCCACATTGGAGCCGTGTTCACACACTGGTCGAACAGGCCCGTGCACCGAAGCAATTATTTCTGCTGGCATTGCGTGTGTTGTTGCTGCGATTGCGGATCCTGATTCACACGTTGCAGGAACTGGCTTTGCCGCGCTGCGTGCAGCAGGAATTGAAGTTGTAACTGATGTTTTAGCTGGCGAAGTGTCTGTTCAGTTGGCTCCGTATTTACATCATCGTCGCACTGGCCGTCCGTTTGTGATGTTGAAGATGGCAACCACTCTTGATGCTCGCACCACGATTCCAAATGGACCACGATGGATCACTGGTGAAGAAGCTCGCGTGCGTGTGCACCAGCTGCGCGCAGAAAGTGACGCCATTGTTGTTGGATCTGGCACTGTGATTGGCGATGATCCGGACCTTACCGTGCGCCAAGTTGAGGGCGTATCGCCCCGACGCATCGTGTTGTCGCGCAGTGGTTCAGTATCTGCAACAGCCAAAGTGCAGCCGTGCGATGTATGGAGCGGCAGCCTTGAAGACTTGCTTGATTCATTAGGAGCAGATGGCGTTCTGCAATTGATGGTGGAGGGCGGCCCAACAGTTGCCACTGCATTCCATGAACAAGGCCTTATTAATAGGTATGTATTTCACGTAGCGCCCATTGTCAGCGGCAGCGACAGCGCACCGGGAGTTTTTGTCGGAGACGACGCACTCCCCTTGTCAGATTGCACATTGATGTCAGCCACTGCACTTGGTGCAGATATAGAAATCGTTTTAGACCCCATACGAAAGAAAGTAGGAACATCATGAGTGATTCCACCCTTGCCCCCATTGAAGATGTAATTGCAGCAATTGCTCGCGGTGAAATAGTTGTCATGGTTGATGACGAAGACCGCGAAAATGAAGGCGACTTCATCATGGCTGCCGAGTTCGCTTCAGCGGAGAAACTTGCATTCATCGTGCGGTACTCAACCGGCGTGGTGTGTGCACCATTGACAGATGAGCGTTGTGACGAATTGCGTCTTCCACTGATGGTGGAACAAAACACAGAAAGCCAGCGCACCGCATTCACTGACACCGTTGACATCATTGAAGGAACAACCACGGGTATCAGTGCAGCGGATCGTGCAGCAACACTGCGCGGATTGTCAGACCCGAAACTGACGTTCAAGTCATTTGCCCGCCCCGGCCATATCTT
>CAMDBY010000164.1 GCA_945889575.1 Bifidobacterium breve | reverse complement strand
AGAAGGCTGGCGCGGTTCCGTTGCAAGTTTCGTCAATGATTACTTGGTGAATAGCCAAAACATGGTGTACATCGTTGGCTTCTTTATGCTCATCGTTGCGTTCGCATATTTCTACAACTCCATCGCATTCGACCCCATTCGTCAAGCAGATCAGTTGCGCAAACAAGGTGGCTTCATTCCTGGTATTCGTCCTGGCCAACAGACAGAGCGTTACTTGTCGAAAGCTGTTAACCGCATCACATTGCCTGGTGCATTATTTGTTGCGTTCATTGCAATCTTGCCGTACATCATTTTGTGGGTCGGAGATGTCCAATCGTTCCCATTTGCCGGAACCACTGTGTTGATTGCTGTTGGTGTCGCACTTGAATTGATGCGTCAGATTGATAGTCAATTAATGCTGCGCAACTATGAGGGCTTCTTGAAGTGACCGCCGGCCCTTTTGGGTGGTGGTTTGCCCTCGTGGGTAATCAGAGGTATTTATGATTCCTGGCGCACGGTTGGTGCTGTTAGGCCGTCAAGGCTCGGGTAAAGGGACGCAGTGCGTTCGCTTGTCTCGTCACTTTGTTGTCCCGCATATTTCTACGGGCGACATGTTGCGCGCAGCAGTGCGTGAAGGAACTGAACTCGGAAAGATGGCAAAGACCATTATCGATGCGGGTGGTTTAGTCGGCGACGACATCATGGTCGGATTGGTCAGTGAGCGCCTCTCAGAAGATGACGCCCGCGTGCGTGGATACATTCTCGACGGATTTCCTCGGACCGTCTCTCAGGCCGAATCACTTGACCAGGCAACTTCCGGTCGGCCGCTTGACCTTGCAATAGATCTTGTTGTTCCCCGTGAACTGGTCCTTGCACGGTTATCCATCCGCCGCGTCTGTCGGGACTGTGGCACGAACTATCAGGCATCAGATCATCTGGCCACCCAGTGGAGCTGTGACAACTGCGGGGGAGACGTGGTTCAGCGTGACGATGACACCCCTGAGGCCATTAATCGCCGACTTGACCTCTATGAGTCCCAAACCGAGCCGCTCATCGATTTTTATGGCAAAACTGGCCGATTGGCCCAAGTCGACGGCGTGGGAAGCCCCGAAGAAGTCTTTGACCGCCTCACCGCAGAAGTCGAACAAAGACGGTAATCGGCACTTGGTGTGTGGCATATGCGCCGATAGCATTGTCACTCGCCCCTATTGCAAGTCTGCTAGAGGGGCGTCCTGTCCCAACTAACTAAGGAGTCCACTCTGGCTCAGCCGAAAGAAGATGCGATCGTGCTCGAAGGCACGATTCTTGAATCCCTACCTAACGCAATGTTTCGTGTGGAATTAGAGAACGGCCACAAAGTGCTGGCGCATATCTCTGGAAAAATGCGTATGCACTACATCCGTATTCTTCCGGGCGACAAAGTCCAAGTGGAACTCACCCCATACGACCTCACCCGAGGTCGAATTACATACAGGTTTAAGTGAGAACGCAATGAAAGTACGCACAAGCGTCAAAAAAATTTGTGAGAAGTGCAGCATCATTCGTCGCCATGGGCGAGTACGAGTGATCTGCGAAAACCCCCGGCACAAGCAGCGCCAGGGCTAGAGAGTCAACGAAGGAAACGTAAACACATGGCACGTATTGTTGGAGTCGACATCCCACGCGAAAAGCGTTTGGAAATTTCGTTGACATATATCTTTGGCATCGGTCGCTCGACCGCGCAGAAAATTTGTGAGGCCACAGGCCTTGACAAGAACACTCGCGTTCGCGATCTCACAGAAGATGAAGTCAACCGCATCCGCGGTTGGGTTGATCAGAACGCCACCGTTGAAGGTGACCTGCGCCGCGATGTGCAGCAGGACATCAAACGCAAGATCGAAATCGGATGCCTTCAAGGTATTCGTCACCGTAAGGGACTTCCTGTTCGTGGACAGCGCACGCATACCAATGCACGCACACGTAAGGGACCTAAGAAGACCGTAGCTAACAAGAAAAAGGCAGTGAGATAACACCATGGCCAAGACACAAGCAGGTGGACGTCGTCCACGTAAGCGTGAGCGCAAGAACGTCACAACTGGCGTTGTTCACATCAAGAGTTCTTTCAACAACACCATCGTGTCTATTACAGACACTGAAGGCAATGTCATTGCATGGGCATCGTCTGGCGGCGTTGGATTCAAGGGTTCACGTAAGTCAACTCCGTTCGCCGCACAAATGGCAGCAGAAAAAGCTGGCAAGGCTGCAATGGAGCACGGTCTTAAGCGCGCAGAGGTGCACGTAAAGGGTCCAGGCTCTGGTCGCGACACAGCACTTCGTTCAATTCAGAATCTTGGTATTGAAGTATCAGGCATCAAAGATGTCACTCCAGTACCTCACAACGGTTGCCTTCAACCAAAGCGTCGTAGGAGCTAATCATGGCCCGCTATACAGGACCCAAAGTGCGCATCTCGCGCCGTCTTAACACAAACATTTATGAAAATGCCAAGGGATCAAAGGCGCTCGATCGCCGTCCGTTCCCACCTGGTCAGCATGGTCGTACACGTCGTCGTAATGCCGGCAGTGAATACCTTGCGCAAGTACAAGAGAAGCAGAAGGCTAAGTACATCTACGGTGTGCTCGAGCGTCAGTTCCGCTTGACCTACGAAGAGGCAACTCGTCTTGCAGGCCCAACTGGTGAAAACTTGTTGCGTCTTCTTGAACAGCGTCTCGACAACATCGTGTTCCGCGCCGGTTGGGGAGCAACTCGCCCTCAGGCTCGTCAGTTCGTAAACCACGGCCTCATTCAGGTTGATGGCAAGCGCGTTGACATTGCTTCATTCCGTGTAAAGCGTGGTCATGTCATTTCACTTGCCCCTAAGGCAAAAGAAATGATTCAGATCACACACAACATCGACACTCTTGACCGCCCACTTGTTGGTTGGCTAGAGGCTGGCGACAAGCAAGTCACAGTTCGTGACTTGCCACAGCGCGAGCACATCGATGTCCCCGTCCGCGAACAGCTCATCGTTGAGTTGTACTCGAAGTAACCCCGTCTTTTCTTAGGAGCAAACATGCTTGTAATCCAGCGTCCATCAGTCGAAGCAATCGGCGAAGATCACCCAACACGTCAGCGTTTCGCTGTTGGCCCACTCGAGCCAGGTTTCGGCCACACAATTGGTAACTCACTTCGTCGTACGTTGTTGTCATCAATTCCTGGTGCAGCAATCACAACTGTCAAGTTCGATGGTGTTGAGCATGAGTTCACAACAATCAAGGGAATGACAGAAGACATCACAGAGTTCATCATGAACTTGAAAGATGTTGTTGTTATGTCACAAAATGACGAGCCAGTTGTTATGCGCGTCGACGTTAAGGGTCCAATGATCCTTAAGGCTGGCGACATC
Source organism: Bifidobacterium breve (assembly GCA_945889575.1). GTDB lineage: Bacteria > Actinomycetota > Acidimicrobiia > Acidimicrobiales > Ilumatobacteraceae > UBA2093. The sequence goes on along the minus strand of CAMDBY010000164.1, from coordinate 575 downwards.
CCAACCAACTCTGATGTTGAAATTCTTAATCCATCACTTCACCTCGCAACTCTGAATGCTGGCGCACATCTTGCACTTGACATCACAGTCGAGCGCGGCCGCGGATATCTTTCCACCGACCGTGACGCCGAGAGCCGCATCATCGGAGTAATCCCCATCGATGCAATTTTCTCACCAGTACGTCGCGTGATGTTCGAAGTAGAGCCAACCCGTGTTGCTCAGAGCACCAACTACGACCGTTTGGTTATCGACATCGAAACTGACGGTTCAATTTCTCCTCGTGAGTCTTTGGCTTCAGCTTCAGCAACATTGCGTTCACTTGTTGATCTCATTGCAACATTGTCAGAAGAGCCACAGTCACTTGAGCTCAGCGAGCCAATGGGTGCCAATGTCGGTGTTCCTGACCTTGACTTGCCAATCGAAGACCTTGACCTCAGCGAGCGCCCACGCAACTGCTTGAAGCGCGGACAAATCACCACAATCGGTGAACTTCTTTTGAAGTCAATCGACGACTTGCTCAACATCACAAACTTCGGTCAGAAGAGCTTGGATGAAATCATCCAGAAGCTCGATGA
>CAMDBY010000163.1 GCA_945889575.1 Bifidobacterium breve | reverse complement strand
AGTCGGCGATCATTTGTTTCGGCGCCACTACATAACCCACGCGCAGTGCAGCCATTGACAGAGTCTTTGAGAATGTTCGAGTGACCGCGAGTGGCTTGTCTTCAGACACCATATCAATGGCTGACCATTCGGAAAATTCTGCATACGCTTCGTCGACAACGACAATGCCCGTTGTGTGCGCAAGCATCGCATCAAGGTTTGCCCGAGGCTCAATAAGTCCTGTCGGATTATTCGGATTGCACAGAAACGACACAGACGGCTTATGGCGTGTGAGCACGCGCTCTATTTCTAATGCATCAAGCGTCAGGTCAGCTTTGCGCTCCCCTTGCACAACATCAGCGCCTGTGACGCGCGCAATTTGGGAATACATCTGATACGTGGGCTCAAAGGTTGCCACGCAACGTCCCGCGCCGCCGTATGCCAACTGAATTGTTTGAATCACTTCGTTAGAGCCATTTGCCACAAAAATATTTGCCGGAGAAACATTGTGTCGGCGCGCAATTGTTTCGCGTAGTTCAATTGCGCCTCGATCGGGATACCGATTCCATGGAACGGTTTTCGCAATATTCGCGACTGCATCGAGCCAACCGTCTGGCGGTGGAAACGGTGACTCGTTGGTATTCAACCGAACTGGCACATCAACCTGTGCAGAGTGATACCCACTCATCGCCTGGATTTGTTCTCGGGGATTAAACATAGTCACAACGGCAACTTAGTCAAGGAAGTCACAAACTAGCGGGCAATTTTTTCAGCGCGAATCAGCAACCGCTCGGCTGACAACAGAGCGCGCTCTGCTTCATACATTGCGCTGACAAGATCTTCATGGTTTGCACCAATGTTCTCGATAAGCCCCGCCACTCTCATTCGGTAGCGGTTTACGGCATCTGCTGCTGCGCCCAGTTCGGCACAAATGGTGGCTGTCATCGCACAGACGCTACTTGACTGTCGTCACTTCGCCTTTGACTTCGATGGCATCAGAGTGGCTGGACAGATATCTTCCAACTCACAGATGCCACATTTCGGCTTCTTTGCATCACACACACGACGCCCGTGCAAGATAAGACGCAGTCCGAAGCGGCCCCACTCTGGCGGGTCAATGAATCCGTTGAGGACCCTTTCCACCTTCACAGGATCTTCCTCTGTAGTGAGCCCAAGACGGCGCGACAATCGACCAACATGTGTATCGACAGCAAGACCTGGCAAATCAAAGACCACACTGCGCAGAACGTTTGCAGTTTTACGACCAACACCGGGAAGTGTCACCAAATCTTCCATCTCATGAGGAATGACTGAAGCAAATCGATCAACAACGTTGCGGCCCATGCCGATGAGATTCTTTGCTTTGTTCTGATAGAAACCCGTCGAGCGAATGATTGTTTCAAGTTCCGTTGGGTTCGCCTCAGCCAACGCCAGTGGAGTCGGGTACTTGGCAAAAAGCGCCGGGGTCACCATGTTTACTTGAACATCGGTGCATTGCGCCGACAAGATGGTGGCAGCCAGCAGTTCATAGGCGTTCGAATGAGTCAATTCGCACTCGGCTTTCGGGTACAACACCTCGAGACGAGTAGCTATTTCTTTTGCGCGACCAGCTGGCGTTCTCGGCTTTCCCATGACCAAAAGGTACCCTGACAGCCGTGCGTTCACTCGAAATCAAGAGACAGATGGACTCGTCTAGCATTGACGAGGTATCAGCGCTGATTAATGACACATGGCGGGCCGACGGCGTACGACCACTGAGTGACCATCTCTGGCTTGATTTACGTGAAGGTGGACGCAAGGGATTTGCCGGAGTCATCGTTCGCGACACCGACCACAACCACATTGTGGGGTACTGCCAAATATCGCGAGGAAACGAGTCGTGGTCTCTTGACCTCATTGTTCACCCCCACCACCGATACGACTCAATGGAGATTGCGCCGGACTTGATTACCGCTGCACTCGACATCGTTGCAAGCGAAGGTGGCGGACACGTGCACTGGTGGGTGTTTGAGCCAAACAATATTCATAGACAACTCGCCCACAATGCAGGGCTTGCATCCGGCCGACACCTAGTACAGATGCGCAGGTCGCTTCCTCTCAGCGATGAACAACTCTCTCTCGTTAACGATTTCACCACGACTCCATTTCGCACTGGTGTAGATGAAGATGCTTGGCTTGCTGTTAACAACGCTGCCTTCAATGCACATCCTGAACAAGGCGGATGGACGCGCGATGTCATTGCTGCTCGCCAAGCTGAGAACTGGTTCAACCCAGAAGGCTTTTTGATGTGCTGGGACAATTCCTCTCTCTCTGCTTTCTGTTGGACCAAAGTGCATCGCGATACCGAACCTCAGATGGGCGAAATTTATGTCATCGCCGTTGACCCCACCTATGCAGGCAAAGGCTTAGGACGACGCATGACAATTGCAGGCCTTGCTTATTTGGCCAAACAAAATGTGCCTAATGCAATGTTGTATGTCGACGCCGATAACGCAGCGGCAATGTCTGTATACACTTCGCTCGGATTCACCTCCCATCACCGCGAACTCGCCTTTATCGGCGATGTGGCAGCAAAGTAACTAATGACAACTCTCTACGACCCCACTCGCGAAGAAATCGCAACAATTCTTGAAGGCGAAGCGTCTTATCGACTCGACCAACTGTGGTCTGGCATGTACACACACTTCAAGAAGCCATCTGACATTCAAACCCTGCCGGCAGCACTACGGGCAAAACTTGATGCCGAACTGCCAGAAGGACTGATTGAGATTCGTCGCGAGACTTCAGAAAATGGCGACACCGTAAAGTTTTTGTGGCACCTTCTTGAAGGCAACCACCCCATCGAAACCGTTCTTATGTATTACGACGAACGCGCCACCGTGTGCGTCAGCACTCAAGCTGGTTGCGCCATGGCGTGCGGTTTTTGCGCTACGGGCCAAGCAGGGTTCAACCGTCAACTGTCCCCTGGTGAAATCATCGAGCAAGTTGTCCGTTGCGCACGCGAAGCAGCAACTAAAAATCGCCGCATCGACAACATTGTGTTCATGGGAATGGGAGAACCGCTCGCCAACGAACCAAACGTGTGGGCAGCAGTCGAGCGAATCCATGGCGACATTGGCATCTCTGCTCGTCATCTCACTATCTCCACAGTCGGCATCGTCCCTGGTATCAAGGCACTGACTCAGCGTCCCTTACCAGTCAACCTTGCTGTGTCATTGCATGCCGCACGCGACCAACTGCGAACAGAACTAGTTCCGATCAATGAGCGCTATCCGCTCAAGATGCTGATGGAAACATGCCGTGAATACCTATTCACTAAAGGTCGCCGCATCACATTTGAATGGGCGCTAATTGACGCCGTCAACGACACAGACCGCGATGCACGCGAACTGGCTGAATTGTGCTTGCAGCTCACACCAGCAGCTCATGTCAACCTCATTCCGTTGAACCCCACACCTGGTTGGCCAACTGTCGGTAGTTCGCCAGGACGAGTTGCAGCGTTTCAACGATTACTGCGAGATCTTGGCGTCAACGCCACTACGCGGCAAAACCGTGGCACAGAAATTGCCGCTGCGTGTGGACAACTTGCTGCTGGCCAGCCAGTGACCCTGAACGCATCTCGCGATCAACGCAAATAACGCGGGTTCGCCACCCTCAATTTGTCCTCCACTACGGGTAGCAAGCGCGTTAGCACTGCAGACAAATCTGAATCAAACGTGCCTGAACGAATTGCAGTAGCCAATTCTTCGTCGTCGTTCATTCCAAACGATGCCAGTACCGATTCATGTCGAGCTTCTTGATCTGAACCCAGTTCAAGCTCACGACGAACAATGTCAACCATATTGATTGCGACTCGTGTGTGGAATTGCAATCGACCGTCAACTCCGGGCAACAAGTCACGCTCCATCCATTCATGAAGAGCTTCAAGGAGTTCGGCTGCTGTTGGCCGGTCGTGTGGGGCGGTCATCGTGTTCCTTTTGTA
>CAMDBY010000162.1 GCA_945889575.1 Bifidobacterium breve | reverse complement strand
CACTTGTTTCGGGTCACGAGACGGCACCCACACATGTCCACACAACGCTTCAATTGGCGTTCCGTTGATGCGCGCCTCAAGAACTTTCGCGGCAGCATTCTCGCCAGGCTCGGTCTTCACAATGTGAGCGACAATTGGTTCGCCAGTCTCAGGGACCATCTCTGTCTCTGGTCGCGACTCGACGGGGCGAGTTTTGAGTGGGGTTGCCATGTCCAACAGTCAATCAGGTGAATGAGGTGCCGTACACTTAGGTTATGCCTTTGTATGAGTTTCGTTGCCGCACATGTGATTCCACATTCGATGAACGTCGCCCAATGGCAGAGGCCAATGCGCCAGCCACATGCCCGCAAGGTCATGACAATGCAGTACGTATGTTGAGCGTGTTCGCTTCCGTTGGTGGCGGTTCAGCTCAGTCAATGCCAGCAGCGCCATCTGGTGGTGGCTGTTGTGGCGGGGGCTGCTGCTCATAACGCATGGCCATCTTTGTTGATGAGAGCCAATGGTGGTTTAAAGATCATCAGTGGTGCCACATGGTGAGCAACCATTCATATGAAGAACTACATCTCTTTGCTGTCACGCTAGAAATTCCACCGCGTGCATTTCATGGTGACCATTACGACTTGCCTGTGCATATTCGTGCTATCGCAATTGACCTTGGCGCTCAAGTGGTGACCAGCAGAGAACTGGTGACATATTTAGTGAGTTCTGGCTTACGAATGTCTGCCGCGCAGCGTCGTGCTTATAAAAATGCTGATGCAGTTGACCACGGGTCTGGCATGCCCGCAATAGATCGTGGACAATAGTGCCCACCACGACCAATAATGACCCAGTCGAGCAGTTGGAGTCCGGCGTTATTGGTGACCATTGCACAATGGTGAAGCATTTCGACATCTCCGTAGTGAATGGGTGACGTAGTCCGCACCGACACGAGAACAATTGAGTGCGCATTCGGTATGCGAGAACATTGACCAACGATGTTGTGAATGGTGTTTTCGTTAATGGGGCAATCACGAATGAGTCCGAGACCTCGGCGTTGCTGATCAGTGATAAGAGCGTACGTGTTAGCACGAAGCGGGTGTTCTAGTGCCAAACAGGCAACGCCGAGTGATTCGACGAGGGATGAGATGGAGTCAATAAAAGGACGTGGAATGTCGACAAGTGATGCGTTGAGCATGGAGTCTCCCGTTGAGATGGTGGATCACAGGGGAATGTGATGCGCACGTTATGTGGCGGGTGTGTCGCTACAACAAAGCAGCGATGAAAAAGACTGATGCCACCATGCCTGCGACGGGTGCAGCCAATGCAACCCATGAAGCGGTGCGGTTCCATCGGGGCTCGAGCATGGCGAACCCGACAGCGGCACCCATGAGTGCTCCGCCTACATGGCCACCGATTGAGATTCCGGGAATCGTAAATGTGATGAGCAAGTTCAAGATTAGTGTTCCGCCGATGCCGGTCTTCATCGGATTAACGCCGCGCTGTTGTAAACCCACAGCTGCTGCAGCCATAAGGCCGAACACTGCGCCTGATGCACCGCCGGTTAGAGCATTTGGGCTGAGTGCAAGTGCTCCGGCAGAACCTCCGAACATTGCCGCGAAATACAGCAGGGTAAACCGCCCACGCCCAAGAGCCGGTTCAAGTAGTTGACCAAGTTGCCATAACAAGAACATGTTCATACCAACATGGATTAATCCGTAGTGCAGAAAGCCCGAAGAAATCAATCGGTACCACTCGCCGATATCGATGAAATACAACGACAAAGCCATATCAAGTTCACGTCCGTTGATCGCTCCAGCATTCGTACGAACCGTGGATCCCATGGTGACCCAAAGAAACAGGAATACGTTGACCGCGATAATGCCTCGCGTCACTAGCAGCGGTTGTGCTGCGTTCCAGAAGCGAATGCGCTCACGAGTTGCTGGACGTACGCTCTTGATGCAGTCAACGCAGTGCGAGCCGACAGCTACTTGCGTAAGACATTGGTTGCAAGCTGGTCTACCGCACCGCGTGCAGTGACGGCCCGTTGCCGTATCGGGGTGTCTGGTGCAGTATTCGAGAATCGGTGGGGGGAACGACATCAGCGCGGTGCAGCCTCAGCTGCCGCTCGGTTGGCGAGATACCAATCAACTGTTGTGGTTAGACCGTCTCGAAAATTCATGGCAGCTTTCCAGCCGAGCAATTGTTCTGCCCGTGTGGCGTCGATACGACGACGTGGTTGGCCGTCTGGCTTTGTGGCGTCCCACTGAAGAGTGCCGGTGTATCCAACAACCGAAGCAATTGTTTCTGCCGTTTCGCGGATAGTGATTTCGCTATCCGACCCAAGGTTGATGGGCTCTGTTCCTTCGTGAGATTCTGCGGCACGCACAATGGCTGCAGCTGCATCTTCGACGTACAGATATTCACGGCTTGCAGAACCTGTGCCCCACACATCTATGTGGTCTGCTCCAGTTTCTTTTGCTTCAATGCATTTCTTGATAAGGGCCGGAATGACATGCGATACCGACTCGTGAAATTTGTCGCCAGGCCCATAGAGATTTGTCGGGATGAGATACGCAAACTTTTGACCGTATTGAATCGCGTTAACTTGTGCGTGAATGAGGTGAGCTTTCTTGGCAATTCCGTATGGCGCATTGGTCTCTTCCGGATAACCGTCCCACAGTGATTCTTCTTTGAAGGGAACAGGAGTGAGTTTGGGGTACGAGCAGACAGTGCCGAGCAAGATTGTTTTTTCTGTTCCAGCGGCTCTGGTTGCTTCAATGATGTGAGTTCCCATCATGAGGTTGTCGAGGTACAAAGGTGCTGGCGCAACTTGGTTGTAGCCGATGCCTCCAACGCGGGCAGCCAAATGAATGACATGAGTGGGTGAGTAGGTGGCCAACATTGCATCAGCTGCACCAGGGATCGTGAGGTCATATTCATCATGGGTCGGAGCAACAACGCGGGCGCCCAGATCAGCCAATCGGGCCACCACGACCCGTCCGAGAAAGCCATTGCCCCCCGTGACCACCACGCTGCGATTCGACCAAAATTCCGACATGGATGCCATAGTACGACTGGAACGGTCACAATGGAGGGGTGCGCATCGCCTACACCTTCGAACAATGCTGGCGCCGAGTCCCAGGCGGGACCGGAATCGCTGCCGTACAAGTGGCTCGCGAACTGGCACTGAGGTCAGATGTAGAGGTCATTGGGGTGGCTGGTCGGCACCGTCACCCGCCAACGGACGGGTTTGCGCCTCCGATTGCAGTTAACGCACTGCCCATTGGTGGACCCCTTCTATTTGAATCCTGGTTGCGCCTTAGATGGCCAAAAGTTGAATCCGTGGTCGACAATGCAGACCTTGTGCATTCCACCACGATCATTCCGCCGGCAACATCGTTGCCGTTGGTTGTCACGATTCATGATTTAGCATTTTTGCGCCATCCTGATTTCTTCACTGCACGCGGAAACAAAGTATTTCGCCGCAGTCTTGACATCATTCGCGATAAGGCTGCGATGGTGTTGTGTTCATCGCAAGCAACACTTGATGATTGCCAAACTGCCGGCATTGATGCTGGTCGGTTGCGTCTAGTGCCACTCGGTGTGACTTCACAAACTATTACCGATACGGATCGTGCTCGAGTGCGTGCAACATACGACCTGCCCGAACGCTTCGTATTGTTTGTCGGCACGCTCGAACCACGAAAGAATTTGGCGCGACTGATCGCAGCTCTTGATTCCATTCGTGGTGCACCGCCATTGGTTGTTGTTGGTATGGCCGGGTGGGGAGACCACACGCCGTCGACCGCATATGACGTTCGGTTCACTGGGTTTGTGCCGGCACACAATTTGCCTGCTCTGTATGAGGCGTGCACAGTGTTTGCATTCCCATCTGTCTTGGAAGGGTACGGATTGCCGGTCATTGAGGCCATGGCCCATGGAGCTGCTGTCGTTACCTCACGCGGAACATCCACTGAAGAAGTTGCA
>CAMDBY010000161.1 GCA_945889575.1 Bifidobacterium breve | reverse complement strand
GGCTGCCAGGGGTTTGCGGAGCAAACTCATATGGCGGAGAGGGTGGGATTTGAACCCACGGTCCGCTTTAAGACGGACAACGCCTTAGCAGGGCGCCCCATTCGGCCACTCTGGCACCTCTCCTGGGAAGGGTTGAAGTGTACCTGCGCACAAGCCCCTGCAACTCCCGAAGGAGGTTTCGTATGGGTGCCACACTTTGTTAGATAACGGTTTCGGATGATTTCGGCCTGTTTCAAGACGAGTAAGATTTTTCCATCGGCACTGCGTGCAGTGTCACAAACCCAGGGAGACCAAATACATGAAGAAAATGTGGAAAATTGCTGCAATTGCAGCAACCGCTTCAATTTTTGTCGCAGCATGCGGCGGAAGCGATTCATCATCAGACACAACCGCCGCACCAGCAGCGGAAGCAACCGATATAAAAGTCGCTGTTGTGTACCTCGGTACTGCCGAGGATAAAGGCTGGACATACCAGCACGAGCAAGGCATCTTGCAGCTTGAAAAAGATCTTGGTGTCGAAGTAAAGCGCATTGAGAATATTGCGGACAACGCAGATTCTGAAAAGACTTTCGAGCAACTCGCATCAGAGGGTTACAACGTCATCTACGCAACCTCATTCGGTTACGGCTCGCCAATGGCAAACGTTGCAGTGAAGTACCCAGACGTGTGCTTCCAGTGGGCAACAGGTGCAAAGTTCCTTCTTACTAAAGACGGTGGCGGCGCATTTGCTGACTTCGCAGCTTTACCAGCAAACCTTGGTACATACTTTGGTGCAGCTGAAGAAGCTCGTTACCTCAGTGGTATCGCAGCAGGTAAGGCAACAAAGAACAACAAGCTTGGCTATGTTGCTGCATTCCCAATTCCAGAAGTAATTCGCGGAATCAATGCATTCACATTGGGTGCACAGTCAGTGAATCCAAAAGCAACTGTTCAAGTTTCATGGACAAAGACATGGTTCGACCCAACAGTTGAGAAGCAGGCTGCAGAGTCACTTCTTGACGCAGGCGTCGACGTTCTTGGTCAGCATCAAGACACCACTGCTGCCGGAGTTGCAGCAGAGGCAAAGGGTGCCAAGTGGGTTGGTTACAACAGTGACGTAAAAGAAGCAGCACCTGCTGCTTGGCTCACAGCACCAACATGGAACTGGGGTCCTTACTACTCAAAGACCTCAAAGGCAGTTGCCGACGGCACATGCCCAGCAGATGAGTACTACGGATCAATGGCAGATGGCATGGTCACACTTGCTTCATTCGGTGATTCAGTTGATGCAGATACACAAGCATCAATCACCGCTAAAGGTGAGGAAATCATTGCTGGAACATTTGCTCCATTCACAGGACCAATCAGCGACCAAGACGGAAAAGAAGTTATTGCAGCTGGAGTAAAGGCCGAACTTGGCGCACTCCTCAGCATGAGCTACTTCGTTAAGGGTGTCATCGGTTCCGCTAAGGGCTGATCTCACAAATGACTAACGCCTCTCACGAGGTGGCGAAGGGGCCGTATCACGCAAGTGGTGCGGCCCTTAGCGCACTCTCGGCGCACTCCCTTGTTAAACGCTTTCCCGGCGTTCTTGCTAACGATGCTGTTGACTTCGACGTTCTCCCTGGCGAAGTACACACACTCCTTGGTGAAAATGGCGCAGGAAAAAGCACACTTGCTGCAATGTTGTGCGGTCTGTATCAACCAGATTCTGGCTACATCACACGTAATGGTGAACGTATTGCATTGTCATCACCACGCGCAGGCCTTCAACACGGCATCGCCATGGTGCATCAACACTTTCGCTTGGTGGAACGTTTCACCGTTGCTGAAAACGTCATTCTCGGAAGTCGCGAACTTTCATACAAATTGAATCGTTCCGAACTTGAAGACAAAGTTGCGGCTGTTGCCGAATCCTATGGCTTGCCCATTGAGCCGGGCGCAACTGTCGGAGACCTTTCAGTTGGCCAACGTCAGCGCGTAGAAATTGTGAAGGCGTTGTATCAGGGCGCAGAGATTCTGTTGCTCGACGAACCAACTGCGGTATTAGTCCCCGCCGAAGTAGAGAAACTTTTTGAAAACGTTCACGCCATGACGCGGGCTGGCAAATCAATTGTCTTCATCAGTCACAAACTTGGCGAAGTAGTTGAGATTTCAGATCGTGTCACTGTGTTGCGCAATGGTCGCGTTACCGGACATGTGTCTGGCCGCGGTACTGCCGACACCAAAGAATTGGCTCGCCTCATGGTGGGCAGAGACATCGAACTAACGACACAACGCGCATCACATGCAACTGGTCATGAGATTCTTCAAATTCGTGATCTCTCGCTTACGGTCGGCGGCGTCAGCGTGTTGTCAGATATTTCTTTCAACGTGCACGCAGGCGAAATGGTGGGCATTGCAGGGGTTGCCGGTAACGGACAGCGCGAACTTGCTGACACCATTGCAGGGCTCATGTCTCCCACCAGTGGTTCTATTTCTATCTCTGGCTCAATGACAACTGATCGCGGTCCAATCCATGCACGTGAACTTGGGTTGGCATATGTGCCCGAAGATCGTTTAGGTATGGGTCTTGTGCCATCAATGTCGATTCTCGACAACCTGTTGCTTACTCGAGACCGTCGCGTCGTCGTTGACCGCACAACCGTGCGCCCAGAAGCAACACGCCTGATTGAACAATTTGAGATCAAAGCAAACGGGCCAGACCACATGGCTCGCAAACTCTCTGGCGGAAACGCTCAGAAAGTTCTTCTTGCCCGTGAATTATCTGGTGGCCGAACCGCCACAAAATTACTTGTGGTGTGCTCACCTACTCGCGGACTTGACGTTGGCGCAATTGAAACTGTGCGTGCACTTCTTGACGATGCACGCAGTGCCGGGCAAGCAATCTTGTTGATTTCAGAAGACCTCGACGAAGTGATGTCGTTGTCTGATCGAATCTTCGTTCTGTATCGCGGAAGCGTCGTTCATGAGACACCTGGCGAATTAGCAGAACTCGCAACCGTAGGTGCAGCAATGGCCGGACTTACGCCAGAAGAAAAATCGTAATGCGCTCCCCAATTCGAATTGTGTTCGAGCAACGCAACGAGCCTCCAAAGCACCTGGCACTTCTTGTTCCACTTCTTTCCGTAGTTGCTGCACTCGTTGTCGGTGCGTTGTTCTTGCTTGCAACCGGTTATTCACCTCTCGAGACATATTCCAACATGTTGAGTGACGGCTTCACGTCGTCACGCGGCATTACTGACACTCTCGGATTATCAACCGTGTTGATCTGCACTGGCATCTCTGCTGCGTTTGCATTTCAAATGAATCTGTACAACATTGGTGGCGAAGGCCAGTTGTATTTGGGAATGATTGGTGGGGCGTGGGCGGGTCTCGCACTTGGCGATCAATTGCCAACGTTCGTCATGATCCCAGTTGTGCTTCTCGTCGGCTCACTTGCCGGAGCATTGTGGATTCTTCTTCCTGCATTTGTACGTTCTCGTTTGGGAACAAGCGAAATTGTGACCACATTGCTGTTGACATATATCGCAGCCAGTTTGGTAAAGCATTTCGTGTATTCACCCGGAAGTTTCTTTGTTACAAAGAATTCTGCATTTCCTCAAGGCCGGTTAGTTCCAGATTCTGCCGCACTGAAAGGAATCGGTGACACGTCGCTTTACCCCACATTCTTCTTGGTCATTCTGATAGCGCTCGTGTTGTTCTGGGTGGTGAAGAAAACAGAATACGGATACCGCATTCAAGTGATTTCAGATTCGCCACGTGCAGCACATTACGCAGGTATCAATGCCAACCGAACCACGATGTCAGTGATGCTCATCTCTGGTGCACTGTCTGGTCTTGGTGGCGCTGTTCTAATCGTCGGGCCATTTGGTCGACTTGATCCGGGCATCATCTTGCTTGGTTACGGATATGCCGGCATCGTTATTGCAGCACTTGCTCGTAACAACTTCTCGGCAATCATCGTCGGTGGCATCTTGTTTGCGGGT
>CAMDBY010000160.1 GCA_945889575.1 Bifidobacterium breve | reverse complement strand
GATTTTCTCGACAGCATTGAGCAATACAGGGTGACAAGTGCACCGTTAGTGCCCACACTTATTGTCAGGCTCGCAAAACTTCAAGATCACCATTTCACTTCGCGAGACCTCTCAAGCTTGCAATGGATTGCCCACACCGCTGCGCCGTGCCCTGGGTGGGCCAAGCAACGCCTCATCGACATGTTGGGTCCAATCATCACGGAGTTCTACGGAAGTTCTGAGGGAACTGGGCCTGTGGTCTGCACCAGTGCCGAGTGGATGGCACGACCCGGCACTGTTGGTCGTCCTGCGCCCAACCTGCGCGTTTCCGTCGTCGGCGATGACGGAAGGGACGTAGCGCCGATGGAGATTGGAACCCTGTACTTCAAACGAGCAGACGGCGCCCCGCAGTATCACGGCGATGAGGCCAAGACCAAAGCTGCGCAATTGCCTGACGGCCGCTTCACAGTAGGCGATCTCGGGTATCTCGATTCTGATGGCTTCATGTACCTTGTGGATCGTCGTGTCGACCTCATTTTGAATGGCGGAGTCAATGTGTACCCCGCCGAAATTGAAGGAGTTCTTAGTCAGCACCCGTCAATTCGTGATGTAGCGGTGTTTGGAATTCCAGATTCTGAATTCGGACAACAAGTCAAGGCTGCTGTCGAACTTGAAGATGGAGCATCTCTGACATCAGATGAATTGATTTCATGGAGCCGCGAACGACTTGCGAGTTTTAAATGCCCTCGCAGTGTTGATTTTCACGAAGCACTTCCCCGTGAAGCACACGGAAAGCTAAAAAAACGTATCTTGCGCGACGCCTATTGGCCTCAATAAGTGCAATAAAAAAGGGGCGGTGACCAAATGGTCACCGCCCCTTTTTAAGGTTGTTGAGTTGAGACTCAGCCCTTAGACACTCCGGTCCACTCAAGGCCCTTTGTTTCTACTGTCTCAGCAAGGCCGCCGCCTGGCAGCGGCAATGTGCCGACGCCCTTCAACTTGGACTTGTTAGAAGTGAAAACTTTGAAACCACCATGAACAGCTGGAATTGCGTATCCCTCGGCCTGCAAGTATGCAGTAACAGCCTGCCATGCCGCCTTGTTTTTGGCTGGGTCTTTTTCAGCCATCGCAGCGTATGTCAAGTCATCGACCTTCGTATCGCCATGGTTACCCAAAGCAATAATAATTCCGAAACGGCCGACTAACCCAGCACCGAGCCTGGTGAGAATTGGGTTAGTGGAACCAGTTGGGAACGCCTTGCTCATAAAGAACGGCGCAACATACGCAGGGCTTGCACCTTCAGCAGGTGTACCTTGCGCAAAGTCGTACGCGTTTCCACCCGCAGCGTAAATCTTGCTGATCAAAATAGTGCTTTCTGCCTGCAAAATCTCATTCGTTGCAATACCAGCTTTATCAAACATCTGCCTAATGAACTTAACGTTATTAAGTGATTGTGAACTTGAATCGGCGTACAACGTCAACTTCATTGGTCCCGCAGCACCAAGTGCTGCATTACATGCAACCTGGTATTCCTTTGACTTTGCAATATCGAATTTTGGTGCGCCCTTCAAGGTGTACATCGGATTTTCTTTACCAACAAGTGATCCAGAGACACTTCCTGTGCCCTTCAGACGAACTTTGTTGTAAGCATTCCAGTCAAGTGCATGAGCAGCTGCCAAGCGGCAACTCTTGATCTTGAATGGAGAATCCTTCTTACCAACGTTAGGCATCCACTGCCCATAGGCAGTTGGAGTTGAAAGGTATCCGGTGACATCTTTCTTTCTGTTGAGCAAATCCTGTGTAAACGTTGCATCACCTTGTGTAAAGAAAGCGGCATCTACCGTTCCTTTGCGCACTGCAGCTGCACGTTGTGAGGCTTCCTTCACATTGATAAAAGTAATTCCATCAAGGTATGGCAGCTGAACACCGTTTTTGTCTTTGCGCCAGTAGTTCGGGTTACGCACAACTTCTGTTAAGTCAGTTGTGAAACTCTTCAACATGAATGGCCCTGTACCAATTGGGTTAGTGACACATGTCTTTGGGTTTGCAATTTGTGCAGGAGCGCGCATGACGTAGCGACCCGCACGATAGATCAGAGCAGGCAAGGCCTGGTCGGGGCGGTCAAGCGTGACTTTGAGGTTTAGGTCGTCAACGACTTCAACGCTGTAAATATTTGCGTTGACTGCAACACCAGTTCCTAAGTATCCAAAAGTAGGATCAACATCACCACGACCAATGTCGATGTTCTGCTTCACGTTGGCAGCGTTGAAAGCCTCACCATTCGAGTACTTAATTCCCGCACGAAGCTTGATGTTCCAAACCTTATTGTCGGTCGTCGTTGCAGACTCTGCAAGGTGACCAACAAATTTTCCTTTATTGGTCCGCTCGAACAGTTGTTCAAACATTGAACGCGAAGAACCCAGCGCTCCACCGGCTAGTGCGTTTTGGAAACAATGACCGCCGACACCACCATCGATGGCAACGGTAATGAATCCGCCAGTCTTGACAGCGGCGGGCCTGGAAGCTGCTTGAGTCCCACTGCCTGACACCACAGTGCCAATAAGAACTGCGGCAAGCGCACTTCCTACTACTTTTGCCATCCGCGAACGGTTGGCGTTGACCCCATTTTTCATTCAAATACCCCTTGAAATTTGCACACAGTTTGTGTGACCTCCGTAACACTAGAGGAGAGATCTGGTCCTGTCACTATTTTCGAGCCCATTTAGACCAATTCTCGTTTGTACTGGGCAAGTAGTTCCACCGCGTCAATCGTGCCTACCTGAAAGCTGGTGCCACCCGACACTGATAAATACATACGTATCGGGGGCGAAATATGACAAAAAAGCGATGGGGAGCCACGACTGCACCCCGCTCCAGACCCCGTCGACCACTGCCCCCGCCATACACGATCAAAACCAGAATCCAGACGCGTTCTGACCGTGCTCTACTCGTCCTTATACGTCAAGCGGAGAGGACCTGCGCCATAGGCTTCTCATGTGACCAACACTGAGACTTCCCAATCCCAACGCAGGACTGGGTTCAGTATTCATGTTCTGACAGCCAGCGGAGCTCTAGCCGGGCTCATCGCGCTCCAATCTGTCATCGACGGTCACATCCGCTCCGCACTTTTGTGGCTCATTGTCTGCCAGATTCTGGATGGCATCGATGGACCAATCGCTCGAAGGTTCGATGTCAGCCTCCATGCTCCCCATATTGACGGGCACGTCCTGGACCTTGTTATTGATTACGTCACCTGCGTCGTCGTACCCACAGTCCTACTTATTCGCATGGATTTAGTTGAGCCAGGATTCACCATGGCGATATCTGGACTTATTTTAATGACTAGCGCATTGTGGTTTGCCCGCACAGATCAAGAGACCGAAGATGTCTGGTTCAACGGCTTTCCGGCAATGTGGAACATCGTTATCCCCACATTCATTCTTTTGGGCACGAGCCAGAGGTATGCAGCAATTATCTGCCTCATGTTCTGTGCCGCTCAACTCACAAAGGTCAAATTTCCACATCTTGTGCGTGTTCAAGCACTTCGTCCAGCCACGTACACCGCAACTCTTATTTACTTTGGTGCATTCATTTTGTTGTCGGCGCAATACCCGAACGGACCACATTGGGCCCGCAACATCATCCTGGTCGGGCCTGTGTACCTAATAGCCATTGTTGTGTGGCGAACATTCTTTCCTCACAAAACAATTTTCGGATTATCGATTACCCCTCGATTGTAAAAATTATTGACGACCGGCGTATTCGTCGCGCAGGTCTTTCTTCAAAACTTTTCCTGTTGCGTTGCGAGGCAACTCTTCATGATGCCAGAACACCTTGCTCGGCACTTTGAACGAAGCGAGTCGTGTTTTCAAAAACTCAAGGATTGCGGAGTCATGATCTGCCCCAAAACCGTCGGCGGCAACAAGTACAGCTGCTACTTCTTCACCCAATTTGTCGTGCGGTAATCCAATCACTGCACAATCACGGATTGCTTCGTGTTCAAA
>CAMDBY010000159.1 GCA_945889575.1 Bifidobacterium breve | reverse complement strand
GATATGTGGTGGTTGATTGTCGGCATTGTTTGTGGAATAGGCGCGGGTTTTTTCATTCGTGACCGTACTCGCACCCCTCAAATTATTTCGACTCCTGTTGTCGCTGAACCAGAGTTGGTGCCAGATTCAGAAGCAGAAATCAGGGGCCTACTTGACGCACTTCCAATGGGCGTTG
Source organism: Bifidobacterium breve (assembly GCA_945889575.1). Lineage (GTDB taxonomy): Bacteria > Actinomycetota > Acidimicrobiia > Acidimicrobiales > Ilumatobacteraceae > UBA2093. The sequence continues at coordinate 3,808 of CAMDBY010000159.1, read as the reverse complement.
TGGTCCTTCTCCCTGACGGCCAAGAGCGTTTTCGAAATACTGTTGCAATGTCGATTGCGGGCGCACGTCATGCTGACGTACTTATAGAAGTGGCGGCAGAACGGTTGCTTAATGTCGCATTGAGAGGTCTCGAAAGTCGCGAGCAGATTCAATTAGCTGGTCCCCCGCAACGTGTTTTAGAAGTGCGCGCAATTCCACTTGCAGATGGCGGAGCAATTGCGATTATTGATGATGTCACGGACAGGTGGCGAATCGACCAAGTACGTACTGACTTCGTCGCAAACGTTAGTCATGAACTCAAAACTCCCATCGGTGCAATTTCAGTGTTGGCAGAGACCATTGAAGGCGAGTCTGACGACGAACTGGTATTGCGACTGACTGGTCGCATGGTGATTGAAGCTCAACGCATGTCGCGCACGATTGATGACCTGCTGGAATTATCGCGCATCGAATTAGGTGGCGAAATGTTGTTGGTTGACATTGATATGGCAGATGTAGCGGCCGAAGCTATTGAGCGGGTGAGTCCTATTGCAATGCGTAAAGGTGTGCCTTTGTTACTCAAGGCCGACAAAGGCATCGCAATAGTTTCTGGCGATTTCTTTCAGTTGGTGTCAGCTCTTGCAAACCTGGTGGAGAACGCAGTGAAGTACAGCGATCAGACACATCAAGTTGACGTTCGGGTCGTCACCTCAGATACAACAGTCTCTGTCGAGGTGGAAGATAGGGGTATTGGAATCCCTGCTGACAGCATTGATCGCATTTTTGAACGCTTCTACAGGGTTGATCGAGCCCGCAATAGGGCCACCGGCGGAACGGGCCTCGGACTCTCGATTGTGCGCCATGTGGCTACCAATCATGGCGGGGAGGTGAACGTACGGTCTCGGGAAGGTGAAGGTTCGACGTTTATTCTCCAGATACCGCGTGTTCTGGGTCCACAATGAGGCAACATAGGGGCGCATGGTGAACGCACGGACAGCAACAGGTATCCCAACGGTGTTGGTAGTAGAAGACGAAGAGTCATTCATTGAGGCGTTGCAGGTCGGATTAAAGCGTGAAGGATTCCGTGTCGAGGTTGCCCGGGATGGTTTGCAGGCTCTGGAAATGTTCGATCTTGTTCAGCCAGATCTTGTTCTGCTTGATGTGATGTTGCCAAAAATGTCTGGCATTGATGTGTGTCGTCAATTACGTAAGAAAACTACAACTCCCATCATCATGGTGACCGCAAAAGGTGCAGAGATTGACACTGTTGTTGGTCTTGAAGTCGGAGCAGATGATTACGTCACAAAGCCGTACCGCCTTCGCGAATTAACAGCACGTATGCGCGCAGTAATGCGCCGCGTGCCAAATGATCGTGGCGGAGAACTTTCCGGAGCTTCTATTGAAGTTGGCGACGTAGCACTTGACCCCGACCAACACGAAGTGATCATTCGTGGAGAAGCACAAGCTTTGCCGCTGAAGGAATTTGAACTGCTTCATATTTTGCTCGCCAATGCCGGACGAGTATTGCCGCGTGAAACACTGATTGACCGTGTGTGGGGCAGTGATTATGTGGGCGATACGAAGACCCTTGATGTTCATGTCAAGCGTCTCCGTTCAAAAATTGAAGATGATCCGGCTAATCCCACGCGCATTGTCACTATTCGTGGCCTTGGGTACAAGTACGACAAACAACGTTCGGCGTAGTATCGCTGCGTGGTCACGCGGCGTAAAACTAAACCTCTAGAGAATGGCGGTTTGCCCCCCGTCACTACTTTTCAGAGGCTGTCGCGTACTCACTCATTAATGGTGGCCGGCGAGACCGCCATGACGCTGGCCTTGGCTGACTCGCTCTTTTTGTCGATCAGTCCCGACGCGGCGCGTACCAAAGTTATTTTGTTTCTTGCTGTGAGTATGGCGCCATTCGCAATTGTCGCCCCGTTCGTTGGGCCACTCGTTGACCGCATGCGCGGTGGGCAACGCATGGTGGTGTTGATGGTGGCCATCTTGCGTGCATTCGTGCTGATCGGCATGATGCGATCGCTTGATTCGCTAGCGCTCTTCCCTTTGGCATTTGCATCGCTCGTTCTTGCGAAAACGTATTCCATAGCAAAATCATCTTTAGTGCCCACCACGATTTCTGATCCCGATGGTTTGGTGGCAGCAAATAGCAAACTTGGGCAAGTTGCAGGAATCACTGGATTCATAGTCGTAATTCCCGTTGGTCTTCTGCAACTGATTAGTTCTCAAGCTGCTTTGGGATTCGGGGTCATTGCGTTTCTTGGAGCAGCACTCAACGCAAAACGACTGCCAAAGAGTGTGGTTGCTACAACACCAGCAGATGCATTAGAGACCGAGGAATTGCATTCCGCAAGTGTCGTGGCAGCCGCAAATGCAATGCGAGTATTGCGCGGGATAGTTGGCTTCATGTTCTTCCATTTGGCGTTCTGGTTGCGTCGTGAGATAGCCGGAACTGCGTGGTTTGGATTGGCGATTGGATTATCGGGTCTTGCGACGCTAGGTGCAAACTTTGCGGGTCCGTCCTTACGTAAGAAGATGCGCGTAGAGACCATGCTTCTGCTTGCGCTTGTCTCTGTGGGAATGGTTGGCATAGGAACCGCATGGTACGGACGAATCACCGGCGGAATTCTGTTGGCTGCCGTTGTCAACGCAGCTGCTGCAATAGGACGTCTGGCATTTGAGGCAACTGTTCAAAGCGGTGCACCGGACGCAAATAGAGGTCGTGCATTTTCACGCTTTGAGACTCAGAATCAAATGGCCTGGGTTGCTGGTGGACTGGTACCAGTGATCTTTGCACCAGCTGGATGGGTGGGGTTTGCCGTAGTTGGCGTTGTCGGTGTTGCGGGTGCAGCGATGTACGCACGAACGCGCGGGATGACTATTGGATCTCGAGGCGGGCGAGCCACAGACCGGGCGCCTCGATCTCACTAGGCGTAGGCAAATTTCCAGGCGCCAAGACAAGAGATGGCAACAATGCTGCGCCGTCGCGCTCTACGACACCCTGAATAAACGTGCGACCGCGTTGTTGTTGAGCACGTGTCTGGGAGATGCCAAGAAGTTGTTCCACAAGATGGGAGTGTGTGCCGTTCTGCACTCGACGTCGACGGACGGCTTCGGCAATGGGCGATGCCCCGCCTAAGAGTCGTGCACTGACAGAGTCAACGACGTAGTCGATATAACCAGAAATAGCAGCCACATGAGCATCAAGAACAGGGGCAAGAGCTTCTTGTTCAGCAGTGCGTGATGCGCCCATCATGACCATTGGGTTAGAGAACAAATTTTGAACTGCAGCCATTGCATCTGTGTCTGTTGGGTCAAGATCTGTGAGAGACGACATCAATGCATCAGGGTCTGGTCGAAATGCCGATACATGCGCCTGGACCAATGTGGTAAGACCATCTGCGATTGCTGGTGCTGCAAGAACGGCATGTGATGCAAGTTCATGAATGAGCACCCACATGCGTAGGTCGTCTTTTGGAATCTCCCATTCCATCGCGAATGCATCAACAGATGAGGCCACGATGAGAATTTCTGATGCGTGTGGGCGAGCAAGTGGAATTTCATATTGACCAAGTGCATGACTGGCAAGTGCGCCGATCATGGATCCAACAGACATCCCCATCATGGCGGGGGCCATCATGGTGGAAAGGTTGGCCATCATGGCAGTCATCGGATCATCGGGAACGTCACCGTCGGTGTCGTGTGACTGAAGAGCCGTTGCAAGATTTGTAAACAATGGCCGCAGATCAGTCAGGGTGCGATGTGCCCACCGTGCTCGCGTCGTTGTGAGAATTTCGGTATGCGTATCGTT
>CAMDBY010000158.1 GCA_945889575.1 Bifidobacterium breve | reverse complement strand
AGGCAGGGGCACACAGATTTCTCCGTGGCAGGCACCTTCAGGTTTCAACTGCCAGCCCGTGGCGGTTTCGAACTCTGTGCGAGAAATTGAGAGAGATTGAAGAATCATGGTTTACGGAAGTGTAATTGAATCCAGCACTACCTGAATACCCATAACGTAGCTTTCGCCAGGCTTGCAATAGTCAAGTGATGCCGCAAGTTCGGCAACTTCTGCTTCTGAATTCACTGGCACGAACTGCACTGTGTCCCATTTACGGCCATCACCAATGATGGTTCCTTCTGCGGAAAAGTTAATCGCGCCAGGGAGTGCAGCAAAAGCGCCTGCACGGTCTGGGGTCTGGCGCACGATCATTGCAACAGTGCGAAGTTCAAGTGGTGTTGGGCGGTTACGCGAGTCAAGTGATTCATCCTCTGGTCGACAGCACACCAAAGTGGTGCGCAACATTCCGGCGGCTTTATGCACGTGCTTGTCGCCAAAATCTTTACGGCTTTGCATTTCAATAAATGATTTACGTGTGGCATAGCGAACAATGGCAATGCGATCCCAATCTTCGTCGCCAACATTGTTGCTGGTGACATCACCGGCAAACACAATTGTTGCTCCAATCTTGTTCAAGATTGAAGATGGGTTGTAACGGTCATCCGCTTCACGTCCGCTGATTGCATGATCAACAACACCATCTTCTGAGTACTGAGCTACCTCGTGATACTTCATCAGGTTCACCATGTATAACGGGCCATCTTCTTCAGGCGGGCGAGTTGCAAGGGACATGGCGTATTCCTTATCAATTGTTCCGTAGTTGTGACTGAGGCGAGGTTTGTCTGACATGGTGTTCCTTCAAGGTTTGTAACCGACTAAGAAATCGTAAACCACAGTCAGCCGAAGGGCCGTAATGCGGCTGAATAGCCTGTGTATTAGAGGAGCGGCCCCCACACCTCAAGGTGGTTAGCCCGCTCAACACGACGAATGGTGCGTAGGTCAAGGATTGATTCAAGGCCAGCATTGGCGAACGCCGCGCGAATGGCAGTCTGCGATGTGGCGTCACATTCAGCAACCGCATCCTGAAGGCGTTGCAATAGCCAAAAGCGATAGGGCATAACAGCAGTCTCGATTTCGATACCGCGCCAGGCAAAAGAAGTCTTGCCAATTCCGCGAGCGCCTGGGTCTGGCAAACCGTTGGTGCCAGTAACAAGGTCTGTCTGCTCGGCGAGCCAGTTGTTTGCAAATTCCACGTGCGCAGTTATTTCTGGCAGGTACTCTTCGGCCACATAACGCATAAGGGCAACCAAGGTGTCGGGCAATGTGTCATTGGCGACTAGTTCCCGAGGCGCAGTGGGTGATTCAAAATATTCACCGTCGTACGGTTCATACGTAGTCATACGTTCTACCCAACGACCAACGCGTGGTGCAGTCTTCTTGATGAGTGCGGTCGGTGCTGGATCACGGAACAAGTGAGCCCACATTGGCCCCATGAGGCAGTAATCGCCAAGCGTTGGACGATTTCCAAGAAGGTATGCATTCTCTGCGAGGTGAGCACTGAACAGATCAAGCCATTCCGCAAATGAACTCTCAATTATTTCAGCAGAATGTGGGCCGACTCCGAAAGTAACCGCGGCTTTGCGCATGCGACCACTTGACCGAGCAAAGTTAATCTGCTCTTTACCCTCAGTCATCTTCGGAATCACACTGATAGAAAATTCACTTTCCAAAAATGCAATGTTCTGTTCGTCAAAGTTCCAGCGGTAATGCATCGCAGGTCGTAGTAAGCCCTCGCCACCAAATAACTCAAACAAGTGACTAACAGCACGATGGACTGGAGTTGTTGGTCTGATAGGGAACTGTGACAACTTCACTTCGTTATCAAAAAAATCAATGATGTCAGCACCATCTTGAATGATGCGGCCATCGGGTGTTTCAAGACATGGCATGATCCAGCGTCCAACTGTAGGGACGATGTGCTTTAAGTAGCGTTCGCTATTGGGGTGCACTTCAATAAAATTGATGTTGTTCTTGCGCAAGTACGAGCGCACTTTTCCTGTGTAGAGAGAAACAGGTCCTCCATAGAGAATGTACGGAGAATCAGTCATTGGAATTATTTCTTTTTAGTGATGATGGGAGGAATAATCTTCGATATGTATTCAAAAATTTCTTCTGTCGTTGCACTGTCTTTGATGAAGGGAGTCACAATGACATTCGAGAGCAGCACTGCGCCATAAATGGATCCGACAATGCGAGCCTCCGTAGCGGAGATACCACGGTTTACTTCCAGATTATGAATCGCCGCCGGCAAGGATGGAAACGCTGAACCCATGTCAGGAAATTCAATGCCATTTCGCATGAGCCACAGAGATAGTTGTAGCTGCTGGTTAATGATCAGAATGACTTGAGGAGTCCTCATGGAATTTACTGTTGAGGTAAGTCCGAGAATGTTGTCGGCATTGCGAGACTGAACAATGAGAAGAAGTTGTGCTTTCCCGCCAAACCACTCTGCAATGAACCGGTGATGGACCTTGGCAAGGGAAGCGATTTCACGAATCGAAATATCATCAGGAGTCTTTTCCCGGACCAGTTCAAAAGCCGCATTGATAAGAAGTTCCATGCCTTGTTCGCGCGTACGGCGTGGCTGACGAGCCGTTGCAGGCTTTTTTGCCGCAACTTTCTTGGCAGGAGTCTTTTTTGCTGTAGTAGCCATCGGACCACTAACTCTAGTCAGCTCGCACCCAGCTATCAATAAGTAGGGCGACCCCTACTAGTGCGATGGCTGCAATTCCGTCAAGCCACCAGTGGTTCCCAGTGGCCGAGACCGCGAGCATGGTGATCACGATGTGGCTAGCGAATAGCCATCTCCATTTACTTGTACTGGCAGCAACGATTCCGAATGACACAAGTGCTGCCCATCCAACATGAATGGAAGGCATGGCTGCAAACTGATCAGAGACGCCAGTCCCCACTGGGCCATACACCGATAGTCCATATCTCGTTGCTAAGTCGATGTACCCGAGTTCTGGGAAAAATCGTGGTGGCGCGACACGCACGTAACGAATGACAAGGCACGCAGCCGTCAGCATTGCAAGGACATTTCTCCATCGCGGGTAATAGTCGCGATGTCGAACGAATAGCCAGATAAGGAATGCAATCGTTGCAGGAACATGAACTACTGCGTAATAGAAATTTGTTGCACGTGCGAGCCATCCGTACTGCATCACGAAATGTTGAAGCGATAATTCTGATGGTAGAAAAAGTTTGTGCTGCAAAGAGTTGAGACTGCGAGCACGGTCAATCGCTCCGACAGGTTGATCAAGTGGTAACACCATCGCAAGTCGCCACATGGTGTACAAGACAGCCACTAAGGAAAATTCACGACAGATGGCATTTATGAAAACTCGCCGCGGAGTTGATGGCAGTCGTGCGACGATGAACGCGATAGCCACGCTGATACCTGCAGCGATAATCGCCTGATTCCAGGTCACCCACCTCATGAGTAGCGAGAGTATCTTCTATCGATGATGGTTGAGGAAGTGTGCAACTGCGTTAAACCCGCGCAATGTCTCAGACATCAGCGAAAGCAATGCTGTCAAGTATCTGAGCCACGCGAATTGAGTCTGCACCTGAGACAATCCAACCACTTTCGCCGTCAATTACTTGACTGACGTTCTCTACCATTTCAACAAAAGCGTTTGTGACTGGAAATTCCTCAAGCACATCGTTTATCAGGAGGGAACTGGCTTCGTTCCATGTTGTAAATGACTCGCCTGCAGCAGTGCTGATCTGTCCGTTTGTACCGCGAACAGTGAATTGTTGTTTACTTGGTAACGCAAATGAACTCACGGCGTGAGCAGTGACGTTGTTGTTGATACGCACATTTACATCAGTAGTGAGATCAATACCGGTTGGGCCGACCGTGCGTGCAAGTTCTGTAATTGAGAAATCCGATGCACCCTTGGTGAGTGCCACCCATGCGTGAGCTTGGTAACAGCCCACATCAAGTAGGGCTCCGCCACCCATTGATGG
>CAMDBY010000157.1 GCA_945889575.1 Bifidobacterium breve | reverse complement strand
CTGTGTACCCAGCTTTTGCAGCTACTTCGGCAAGGCCTGAGCCCATGATTCCGGAGCCACAGATTCCAACTTTTGAGATATTCGTTTCAGACATGGAAAACACGGTAACAACCGCGCCCCAGAAATGAGTAATTGCGGGCTACGACGCCCAGATTGCCTATTTCTCGGTGATGACGAGGGTGTCGATTTTGACTGGCTTGCTTGGAGCACCGCCGAGGTCGCCCTCGCCGGCGTTCAGTGCCAGGATCGCCTGAGCGACATCGAGACCCTTAGTGATTTTGCCGAAGGTGACATAGGTGCCTTGGCTGTTAAGAACTGATGCCTTCGCACCAGTGACGAAGAAGAACTGTCCACCGCCAGAGTCGGCGCCCGAACTACGCGCCATGACAAGGTCGCCTGCTGTGTACTTAAACCCAGTGCCTTCATCTTTGATTGTGTAACCAGGACCATCGGTGTTGTTTGAACCGCCGCCCTGAATGATGTCAAGGTTTGTGTCAGTACGGAAGATGAATGACGTGTCGTAGTAGCCGTAACGAGACAACGTGACGAAGTTATTCACTGTTGATGGGGTCTTTTTGGTATCAAGCGCAACCTCGATGACTCCTTCTGATGTATTGAAAGTAGCTGTGTATGACTTCGCGGGGTTAATACACATAGTCGGTGCTTGTTCGAAAATGGTGACGCGTGCTTCTGTGCCATCGGTCTTCGGGCATGGAGTCTTGCCAGTGATTTGGAGGCCAGGAAGAGTTGCGGTCGGTTCAGGCGTCGTGTCTAAGACATCATCAATGACTATGCCAGATGACGAATCATTCATGACAAAGTTCGATATCAAGAAGAGCGCCCCGATGATGGCCGGAATTCCGAGGCCGAGAAGAAGGCCGCGCTTGCGGACCTTGGTCATTTTCTGTTTGCGGATGCGCTCTTGGCGGGCGCGGTCCCGGTTGGCCTTTTGACGAGCTCTTTTATCTGTACCCATGAAGGTCTTAGGTTACTGGCGTACGGGTAACCTTAAAAATGGTGGGACTAGTAGTTCAAAAATATGGAGGCACATCGGTCGCCGATCCGGACCGTATTAAGTCCGTGGCTGACCATGTGGCCTTTACAAAGCGCCACGGCAATGATGTCGTGGTGGTGGTCTCTGCCATGGGTAAAACCACTGACAACCTGCTGTCTCTTGCTAATCAAGTCTCAGATGTCCTTCCTGGTCGTGAAATGGACATGCTTCTCACCACGGGCGAGCGCATTTCCATGTCCCTTTTGTGCATAGCCCTTGCTGGCATTGGTGTCGAGGCCGTCAGCTTCACTGGTTCTCAGGCCGGCATCATCACAGACACCGTGCACACCAAGGCCAAAATCTCAGAAATCAAGGGTGACCGGGTTCGTGAAGCGCTTGCTGAAGGCAAGGTTGTGGTCGTTGCCGGTTTCCAAGGAGTCTCAACAGATAGAGAAATCACCACATTGGGCCGAGGCGGAAGCGACACCACTGCTGTTGCGTTAGCTGCTGCCTTGAATGCAGATGTGTGTGAGATTTACACCGATGTCACTGGCATCTTTACAGCAGACCCTCGCATCGTGCCGCAAGCGCGCAAGCTTGGTCGTTTGCAATTTGAAGAGATGCTTGAGATGGCTGGTAGTGGTAGCAAAGTTCTTGCGCTGCGTTCAGTTGAATTTGCCCGTAATCACAACGTTCCGATTCATGTGCGTTCCAGTTTCACCTGGGAACACGGCACATGGGTTAGCGACGAAAAATCACAAGGAGACAGCTCAATGGAAGCGCCCATCATCTCTGGTGTCGTACACGATGCCAGCGAATCCAAAGTCACCATTGTTGGTGTGCCAGACAAGCCGGGTATTTCTGCGGCTTTGTTTGAAAGCCTCGCTAACTCGAACATCAACGTCGACATGATCGTGCAAAACACGTCGAAAGATGGTCTTACTGACATTTCTTTTACTGTTCCAAAGGCAGATATGAAAGTGGCTGAAGACATTGTGTCGCGAGTTTCTACAGAAATCGGAGCGAGTGGCGTAACGCATAATTCCGAAATTGCAAAAGTTTCCTTGGTGGGTGCTGGCATGAAAACCAGTCCTGGAGTTGCTGCAAAGATGTTCCGTGTTCTTGCGGACAACAACATCAACATTCATATGATCTCCACCAGCACTATTCGTGTGTCTGTGGTTATTGCTGCAAAAGATATGGAATCTGCTGTTCGATCACTGCATACGGCTTTTGGTCTTGACTCGGGTTCGGCCTATTCGGCGCCATTACCCGAGCGCAAGTAGAACGCCTGTAAGACTCTGCAGATGGTGACCGCACGTCGACAACTGATTCCGTGGCGTGCTGCTGGTACGCGTGCAGAGATGCGTCGCAACGCTGACGAGGTAGTGCGTGATACAGGTTGGGTGTTCAACAATCAAACTGGTGCAACACTTACGCTTGAAGAATTTGTTCACACTGGCGATGTAGAAGTTGATGTGTATCTCGATCGTCTCGGATGGAATTCATTTGCATCTGGCGCAACCATGTTGGAAATTGGTTCTGGCATTGGACGAATGACGTCTGCGTTCTCACGCAAGTTTGCTGTCACTATTGCCACTGATGTTGATGCTGCGTTCTTAGAGCGTTGCCGCGAAACAGTTTCTCGATTTGGTCGTGTCGGTGCGCTACGCACGGTGCACATCGCGGACGGAAGCACAATCTCTGTTGATGACTCATCAATTGATGCAGTCTTTTCGTACATCACGTTGCAGCACTGCAAAGCCAGTGATGCACTTGGTCTCACCAGTGAAGCGTTTCGTATCGTCAAGCCAGGCGGGTATGTGGCGCTGAACTACCGCACCTGGGTGCCTGCTGATTTGCTGCTCGTTCCAGCCGGTGTGGTGATGCGTCAGTTGTGGCGAATCCCTGTCGTTGGGGCTCGGTTGTCGCAGTGGCGCTGGTCAACTCGCTTTGGCTGGCAGGCCAACCGTCTTGACCCGAAAAGGGTTCTGAATTTGCTGGAAGCATCCGGCATCGCTCTTGATGATGTGGCCATTTTGCATCACCCTGGTAAGCCGCAAAAACCCGTTTCATACAAAGGAACCACCGTGGTGCAACGCGATCTAGACGTTGCTAATAAAAGTCACTGGTGGCTCGTCGCTCGGAGCCATTAGCCTCAAGTCCCATGCGTGTAGGAGTAGTCGGAGCAACAGGTCAAGTAGGAAGGGTTATGCGCGCCCTTTTGGCTGAACGGAATTTTCCCATCACTGAACTGCGGTTCTTTGCCTCGTCACGTTCGGCGGGCACCACCTTGCCGTGGGCTGGCGGACACATCACCGTGGAAGACGCCGCTGTGGCAGACCCATCTGGTCTCGACATTGCGTTGTTCTCTTCCGGTGCAACATCATCACGTGAATTAGCACCACGGTTCGCTGCTGCCGGAGTCATTGTTATTGATAACTCCAGCGCATTTCGTATGGACCCTGAAGTGCCACTCATTGTCAGCGAAGTAAACGGACATCTTGCGCACAACACACCAAAGGGAATCATTGCGAACCCGAACTGCACCACCATGGCTGCAATGCCAGTGTTGAAGCCGTTGCATGATGAAGCAGGGTTGCTGAAGTTGATTGCAAGTACGTATCAGGCAGTGAGCGGCGCTGGTCTTGCTGGTGTTGATGAACTCGATGAACAATCTCGCGCAATGTATGACAAAGCTGCTGGTTTAACTTTTGATGGCAATGCAGTTGCATCGCCTGCACCAAAGAAATTCGTCCGACCTATTGCTTACAACGTGTTGCCATTTGCTGGCTCACTTGTTGAAGATGGACTTTTCGAAACAGATGAAGAAAAGAAATTGCGTTTTGAAAGTCGCAAAATTCTTGAAATCCCTGGCCTCTTGGTGTCAGGCACATGTGTGCGTGTGCCAGTCTTCACCGGACATTCCATGTCAATTAATGTTGAATTCTCTCGCCCAATTACCGCGGTGCGCGCTAATGAAATTTTGTCGAATGCGCAAGGGGTATCACTTGTTGATATTC
>CAMDBY010000156.1 GCA_945889575.1 Bifidobacterium breve | reverse complement strand
AAGGAACTCCAACATGCCGGGAGTGAACTCGAGTTCTTCGGGGATGCGAGAAACGGTGAATTCTTGACCTGAAGAGAGCTCTGAGAGTTTTTTCGCCGACGGGGGTGTGTACCCGCTGCCAGGAATTGGATTTCCGTGTGGGCAAGTGGTGGGTTCGCCGAGCAAACTACTCATCGCAACTTCTACTTCGTGAGACATGACATGTTCCCAGCGACCAGCTTCGCGATGCGCAAGGGACCATGACAACCCCAGAATATCGGTGATGAATCGTTCAGCAATGCGGTGACGACGCACAACTCGCACTGCAAGTTCTTCACCAGTAACTGTCAATGTAATTTTTCCGCCAGCAACTTCGATGAGAGATTCATCGGACATGCGTTTGATCATTTCTGATACTGATGGCCGCGATACCCGCAACCGATCAGCTATGCGGGCCTGAATGACGTCAAGGTCATCTTCGCGCAATTCAAAAATGGTTTCGCAGTATTCTTCGAAAGCTGGATGATGTTCACCGGGGACTGCCATGGCCTCATTGTACCCAGGAGGAGACAGGTGTGGCTTCCTGGTGGCGCTTAGTGGGCGTTTGGTTGCCCTATCAAACGAAGTCCGCCCCACGCGAGTGCAGCGACCGCACGACCAAGTGCCACTGGGTCAAAGTCGCGGCCGTGTCGTAATACTTGCCGACTGACAGTTTCGGCCATTCCTACTAATCCGATTGCGAAAGTGACTTGGTCCTCTGCAGAAATGTCCGCGTGAATAAATGGGGCAATTGCTCGTGCCGCTGCATCTTCGAATTCACTGACTATGTCGGTAAATTCAGCATCAACTCTGGCTGAACTTTCATAGAGCAAGGCAAAAGCCTGCTTGTTCTCTGCTACCCATGTGAAGTACGAAATCATCCCTTGTTCGGTTTGTGTATGTGGATTGTCGGAACCAGCTACAGCATTAGTGACCGTAGTGACGAGATCATCACCTACGAAGCGCAATAGTTCGAGATACAGAGCTCGTTTTGAATCAAAGTATTGATACACCACTGGCTTAGTTATTGATAACGCCTCCGCGATGTCATTCATTGATGTGTTGTGGTAACCCGCGGAAGAAAACAAATCAAGTGCTGTATGAAGAATTTGAGGCCGCCGATCGCGGGAAGGGGTTGGCATGATTTATTCCTATCGACCGTGTTCAAGATCATCACGCTCTGCAGCTTTCACTGCGTACCCGATGATGATTGAGGGGGCGAGCAAGATGGAACCCGCAATGATGCATGCGGTAACTGTGGTTACGAGAGGACCTTTGAATCCGATGACGAATGCAGTGACAAAACACACCATTGCAATTGCCCACAACAAATAGCCGAGTCGATTGGCGGCATCGTTGATACGAGAGATTGTTTGCCGACGTGCACGAATGGGGTCGTTGCTTGATTCGGTATTTGACATACCAATGATGGTAGGGGATGTAGGCCCTCATGCCCCCGCGGCTACAAATTTGCGGGCAAGAGTCGCGCTAGTGCGCCAAAAAACCCGTACAGGGTGGGGATGAAGATGCCCCCTGCTATGAGATACACAAAGAGTTTCCGCCTGCCGCGACGTGTCACGATGCCAGCGATAATTCGGATTGCGATAAGGGCACATCCAAAGAAGAGAACTGTGGGCCAAGCAGTCGGGTCGTGAAACCAACCATCTTTGGGTTCTTGAACGGTTGGTTCGTTGATTGCGAACGGAGTAGGGGGCAATGGCGACTCAGTTGAATCAAGAATGGCCACCACAATGATGCGTTGTGTTGATGTCCATTTTGGATAACACGACACCAAGGTCACTGTTGCTATATCAGGGTCGGTGGTTTTTGTAACTGCAGTATCTGTGGCTGAAATGATTTTCGGTTCACCGTCAACTATGTAGGTAAAGGTGCCATCTTTGGATTCGATGATTATCTTTTCTTTGTCATGAATTTCGTCGATACGACTAAAGGGAGCCCCAAATGTTGTGCGATGACCAGCAATTGCAACGTTGCCTTTTTGCCCGGGGAGTGGTGACCCAGGAAAAAGTCCGGGACCTCGCTCTAAATCTTTGAGTCGCACGCCAGCAACCACATATTTAGAAACCCCAATGGACGGGATGGTGATTCGCCCAACCAGACCGCCAAATTGGGGCTGAATCGGCTGAGGTTTTGCGTACTGTGTCTCCATTGCATTTTGGGCACGACCCTCCGCGATTCCCGTACCCCACAATTGGTATGCCACGAAGGACAGCATCAATAAACCAGCCACAATCATGGTGCGACCAAGAACATCAAGAAGGCGAGAGATGCGCCCCGGTGATGCGTTCGTGTCCTTTGCCATGTGGGCGACTGTAGTGGCGTTGGTAGTGATGGCAACAGGTCACTAGCGTGGCTACGGCATGGACACCGTTATCGAGCTCTCAGGTGTTGTTGCTGTCCTTGGTCAATTCCCTGCATTGGCTGGAGTTGATCTCACAGTGCAGCGCGGAGAAATTGTGTTGTTACAAGGCCCGAATGGTGCAGGCAAAACATCGCTCTTGCGAGTATGTGCTGGGCTGATGCCAATCGAGCGCGGAACAGGACATGTCCTTGGAATAGATCTTGCGACGAACAGAGAAGCCATACGTTCACGCGTGGGTTTGTTAGGTCATGCAAATGGTTTATATCTTGATCTCACTGTCATGCAGAACTTGCAATTTTGGGCATCAACTGTTGCGTCTACGGCATCGGAAGTCTCGTCTGCGATGGCAACGATGCGAATTGATGGCCGACTTTCGGGTATCAAAGCATCGCAACTATCTGCCGGGCAACGACGTCGATGCGCATTAGCAAGTTTGATTGTGCGCCGAGCAGAAATTTGGTTACTCGATGAACCACATGCAGGTCTCGATGCGGCTGGTCGTGATGAATTAGATGCGTTGTTGCGCTCTGCAGTTGGGTCGGGAGCAACTGTTGTTCTTGCCAGCCATGAACGTGATCGTGCACTTGGTTTAGCAACACGCACTGTCACAATTGATGGGGGTGGGGCAGCATGAGCAGTACCGCTATCAACAAGCGACGCATTGCAGTTGCTGTTGCACGAAAAGATCTCACCATTGAATGGAATAGTCGCATCTTGGTGAATCAAGTTGCACCGTTTGCTGCCATTGTGATGGTTTTGTTTGCATTCGCTCTTGACAATGACGGAATTCTTGAGCGTGTTGCTCCCGGTCTTGTGTGGTTAGCAACATTGTTCAGCATGCTTGTTGTAATTCAGCGATCTTTCACAGTCGAATCTGCCGACGGTGCGCTTGATGCGTTGCGAGTTGCTGGTGTTGATATGGGCGCCATTTTTGTGGGGAAAGCAATTGCGTTGATGGTGCAGTTGTTTGTTTTGGAGCTCATGCTTGTGGCAACAGCTGTCGTGCTCTACGGCGTGGAAATGACAATGGCGGGTTTCTGTGAGGCAATAGTCACCCTTGTGGTGGCAACCGTTGGCCTCGGAAGCGTGGGTACTCTGTACGGAGGTCTTGCTGCAGGCGCACGGGGTCGGGAGACACTTCTTCCGCTTCTGTTGTTGCCAGCAGTAGCACCTGTCCTGATCGGCGCCACACGGGCGACCGAGGCGGCTTTTGGTAGCGGTGGCACCACAGTGTCCGAAGGGTGGCCATGGATTGGTCTTCTTTTGGTCTTTGCGGTTCTGTTTTGTGCTGTTGGAACCGTTGCCTTTGGTCCTCTGATCGACGAATAGGTCCCGATTTCCCTCATCGCCTTCTGGCGGTCAGACTTAATGAAGTGGATGTGAACATGGCCAGACAGTCGGGCACCGGAACTTCTGCAACGCGGCGACTCGGAATCCTTGTCATCCTCATGCTTGCTGGGCTTGCGCTGTGTGGACTGTGGTTTTCTGCTGAAGATGTCGTGCAGGGAAGCACCGTACGCATGATGTACATCCATGTTCCTTCAATCTGGACTGCGTACATTGCGTTTGGGCTAACTGGTTTGTGTTCTGGTGTGTATTTGTCGGCCAAGAACAGATCG
>CAMDBY010000155.1 GCA_945889575.1 Bifidobacterium breve | reverse complement strand
GCTTAAGCAGTCGTAACTTTTTCGTATCGCGCGAACACGAAATAACTATCAGTTGTGAGCGAGACACATGTGAAGTGTCGCAAAGCATGTGGTGCCTGACTCAAAGACGGCCCACGAAATCCACCAACGCGTGGAGACATGGTCAGATTGATTGCATCAACACAATCAGCATCAAGCAACGCTGCGTTCAACATCGGACCGCCTTCGACATGAACAACACCGTGAGGCAACTGAGCAATGATTCCCGCCATATCGACGTCGGTGTCGCCAGCGCGCACGGTGTCGACGCTAAGGGCTGGGGCATTCACGGTGGTTGCTACCAACCCGGCCCCTGAGGAAAAGAGGGGAGAAGAGAAATCGAGTGCGCATGACTTTGTGACAACGGCAATGCGTAGCCCAGCCTTGCTTGGTGGCCCGTAGTTCTCGGTACGTGCAGTGCCGGCGCCCACCAGGATGACTGCAGCGCCTCCACGCAACGCAATGAGGCGCGCTTGGTCTGCTGGTCCACCCAGTGGTCGAGAACGCCCGTTGACGTCAATGACGCCGTCTGGAGTAGAGATCATGCAAATCTCGACACTGTGTAACGGGCTCGTCATGCCCACAGTGTACGAACACTGCGAGTTGGCCGTGGCTGGCGTGGCAATCTATGGGATGACCGATACCGCTAATCGCACCGTATTTCGCACTTGTCCGCTTTGTGAGGCCACATGTGGCCTTGAGATTTCGGTGAACCCGCAAGAACAAATTGTGCGGATTCGCGGCGATCAAAAAGACGTGTTCAGCCATGGCTTCATTTGTCCGAAGGGCAGCACTCTCAAGCAGTTGCATGAAGATCCAGACCGGTTGCGGATGCCAATGGTGAAGCGCGATGGAAAACATGTCGAAGTGTCATGGGATGAAGCATGGACAGTCGTGGCCGACGGATTCGCTGGTGTTATCGAACGTCACGGTCGCGGAGCACTGGCTGCGTATTTGGGAAATCCGAACGCACACAACTTAGGGCCGCAATTGTTTAGCGCCACGATGCTTCGTTCAATGGGTACGCGCAACGTATTTAGTGCATCGACAGTTGATCAAGTTCCAAAGCATGTAACTGGTGGGTACATGTTCGGTACCGCACAGAGTATTTCTGTGCCAGACCTTGATCACACTGACTATTTGATGATGTTGGGCGCAAACCCACATGCTTCGAATGGCAGTTTGTGCACCGCACCAGATTTCCCTGGTCGTATGGAGCGCATTCGCGAACGAGGTGGAAAGATTGTTGTCGTTGATCCGCGCCGTACGCGCACGGTGGAAGCCTCGGACGAATGGGTGTCAATTCGTCCAGGCACTGATGGTTTGTTCTTGGCTGCAATGGCCAACGTGATGTTCGCAGAGAACTTGGTGAACGTTGAGCCATGCATCATGTCAATTCTGAACGGACTTGATGAATTCGCTGCAGCGATTGCGCCGTTTACTCCTGAAGCTGTTGCAGTTGCAACGGGCGTTCCTGCAGAAACCACTAAGAGGCTTGCGCGAGAACTTGCAGGCGCAAAGACCGCTGCTGTGTACGGACGTATTGGTGTGAACACGGTGGAATTCGGAACCACATGTGCCTGGCTGATTGAAGCCATCAATGTGATTACGGGCAACATCGACAAGCGCGGTGGCTCAATGTTCACTATGCCTGCAACTGGCGGTGCCACAACGCGCGGCCAGGGTGGCAAAGGCAAAGGATTTGCGATGGGTCGCGGTCATAGTCGCGTCAGCAACAGGGCAGAAGTGTTGGGCGAGTATCCCGTTGCTGCAATGGCAGAGGAAATAATCACTCCTGGTGAAAATCAAATTCGCGGCATGGTCACAGTTGCGGGAAATCCTGTGCTGTCAACACCACATTCGAAGCAACTAGATACGGCATTAGCGGAACTTGAATTCATGGTGTCAATTGACATTTACGTCAATGAAACAACGCGTCATGCTGATGTGATTCTTCCTGCACCGTCATCGTTAGAGAAAGATCATTACGACGTTGGTTTGTATTTGTATGCGGTGCGCAATGTTGCTAATTACAGCGAGCCTGTATTGAACCGAGATCCCGCTACTCCCGATGAAGCAGATATTTTGCTGAAGATGGCCGGAATATTCCAAGGCCTTGGTGCTGATTGTGATGCGGAAGCATTAGATGATCAATCAATAAATGCAGCAGTGTTGTCAGCTGTCGCCAATTCCTCCTCGCCAATTTTTGGTCGTGACGCAGAAGAGATTCTGAGTGCGCTGAATGCAAGGGGTCGACGGGGAACTGCACGCAGTCTTGATTTGGTTATTCAAACGGGACCATATGGCGCAGCATTTGGTGCTGTTCCAAACGGTTTGTCACTTGACATGTTGATTGATAATCCACACGGAGTTGACTTGGGTGCGCTTGAACCACGGTTGCCAGACATGTTGCGAACACCGAGTGGTCTTATTGAGTTATCGCCGCAGGTTTTCATTGATGACCTGCAACGTCTCGAAGCATCAATTGCGTCGGTAGACGTTGATCAAATGTTGTTAGTTGGTCGTCGCGAATTGAAGTCAAACAATTCATGGATGCACAACATCAAAGTTCTCACTAAAGGTGCACTCGCATGCACAGCACAGATTCATCCTGATGATGCTGCACGTCTCGGTGTCATCACAGGTTCGCCTCTGCGCATCGCAAGTCGTGTCGGCGAGATAGTTGTGCCAGCTGAAGTCACAGACTCGGTGCGTCCAGGTGTTGTCAGCGTTCCGCACGGATGGGGCCACGGAGTTCCAGGGACACAGATGGCCGTTGCCTCAGAAAAAGCCGGTGTGAACTCAAATATTCTCACTGATGATCAGTTCCTGGATCCCTTGTCTGGTAACGCAATTCTCAGTGGCATCCCCGTGACGGTCGAATTGGTGCCCGCGTAACCGACTTTGTCCACAGGGCGCACCATGTTGTGCACAGAAACCTCACAGCGTCATCCCCTGAAAAATAGCGACTTTCCCCAGAAAGAATCGGAAATTCACACCTCTGTCCACTTCCAATCCACAGGGCAATGCCCGTAGGTTCAAAGGGTGGTCGGTGGCGGCGATTCACGGGCGGATGAGGGTCACATCACACGATGTGGCTCAGGGATCTTTGGGTTTCGGACCTTCTCGTGAGCGCCGCAACCGTTCTGCAGCAAGGTTTTTCCCGAGGGTCGTTGACAAGGGGGTAACTACAGTGCTGTAATCTCACCACTGCTTGTAGCAAAACTGCTTGTGGGAGGGGGTCACCCACAACATCTAGTGGTGTGGGCTATTCTCAACAGACTTCAACTTTCGAACAATTACATACACTTAGGAGTAGCCATGTCACTTGCACCAGATCGACTTTCAATAGGAATCGGACGATTTTTCACTACACCCGGAGTGCATCCATATGACGAAGTGCAATGGGAAGTACGTGACTCACGTATCACCAACTGGCGTGACGGAACTGTTGCATTCGAGCAATTGGGTGTTGAGTTCCCGATGGAATGGTCATTGAACTCCACCAACATCGTCACTCAGAAGTATTTCCGCGGAACACCTGACACACCAGAGCGCGAGCACTCGGTTCGTCAAGTCATCGACCGCGTTGCAGACACCATCTCCACATGGGGAATCGAAGGCGGCTATTTCGCAGATCAAGAAGAAGCTGAAGCATTCCGTGCAGAGTTGAAGTTCATTCTTGTTACACAGCGCGCAGCGTTCAACAGCCCCGTCTGGTTCAACATCGGCGTTAAGGACGTCCCACAACAGGCAAGCGCATGTTTCATCCTTGCGGTTGAAGACAAAATGTCAGCCATTCTCAACTGGTATCGCGAAGAAGGAACAATCTTTAAGGGTGGTTCTGGTTCAGGAATCAACTTGTCAAAGATTCGCTCAAGTGCAGAACACCTCGAAGGTGGCGGCACAGCATCTGGCCCAGTGTCATTCATGCGCGGAGCTGATGCGTCTGCCGGAACAATCAAGTCAGGCGGCAAAACTCGTCGCGCCGCAAAGATGGTTATCTTGAACGC
>CAMDBY010000154.1 GCA_945889575.1 Bifidobacterium breve | reverse complement strand
CGAACTTGAAGTAAGTCTTGGTAGCCCTGAGGTTCTCGGTGATCAAAATCGCCTGCGCGAAGCGTCGCGCAAGTACAAGCAACTCACACCGCTTGTGCAATGTATTCGTGATTTGTGGTCTGCTCGTGGCGATGCAGCGGCAGCTAAAGAACTAATGATTGAAACCACCGGCGACGAGCGCGAGTCATTTCGTGCCGAAGCAACTGTGGCAGAAACACGGGTTGAAGAACTCGAAGCGCAGTTGCAGGTGCTGTTACTGCCACCAGACGAAAATGATGGCAAGCCTGTCATTATGGAAATTCGTGGCGCTGAGGGTGGCGAAGAAGCCAACCTGTTTGCGCGTGACCTGATGGAGATGTACACCGCGTACGCGTCAAAGCGAGGCTGGTCTGTTGAGACTATGCAGATTGATAACTCTGAAATGGGTGGCATCAATCAAGCGACCCTCATGTTCAAAGGCGAAGATGCCTGGAGTCATTTGAAATTCGAAGGTGGCCCACATCGCGTGCAACGTGTGCCTGCAACAGAAGCGCAAGGTCGTATTCATACATCGTCAGCCACCGTGGCAGTCATGGTGGAAGCCGAAGAACTTGACTTAGAAATTAATGACAACGATCTCAATATTGATGTGTATCGCGCATCAGGTGCCGGTGGTCAGCATGTCAACACCACAGACTCTGCTGTGCGAATCACTCACAAACCAACCGGACTAGTGGTGGCGATGCAAGATGAGCGCAGTCAGTTGCAGAATAAATTGCGCGCGATGACCGTGTTGCGGTCTCGTTTGTTGAAATTGCGCCAAGAGGAACAAGATGCCAAGGCTTCGGTGGAGCGCAGGGCACAAATTGGTGGCGGCGGTAGAGGCGAAAAAATTCGTACGTACAACTACAAAGAAAACCGCATTACAGATCACCGCATTGGTTTTACGTTGTACCAATTGCAGGCTGCATTGGGCGGAGAGCTTGACCCAGTTATCGATGCGTTGTCAGCAGACCTGCGGGCACGCCAATTAGCAAACAATGACTAATTCAGACGCTCATGTCACGTGGCGTGAAATGGTGAAGCGCACTGAAGGTGAAGTAGGTGAGCGGACCGTTGCGCAGTGGCTATGTGAGCACGCGAGCGGATGTGATGCCAATGAATTTTCTGACATTCTTGATGAATTAGTGAGTGAACGATCTGCTCAGCATCTGCACAGCATGATGACTCGGTATGCAAAGGGAGAACCATTGCAATATGTGATGGGGCGATGGGCGTTTCGCCGTCTTGACTTGCTGGTTGATTCGCGGGTGTTGATTCCGCGACCCGAGACAGAACTACTTGTGGAACATGTCACGCGTTATGCACTGCAAAAGATTCGCGACGTTGGCCGAGGCGTAACAATTGCAGACCTTGGCACAGGGTCAGGCGCAGTGGGGCTTTCACTGTTGTATGAATTGCCATTCGAGTCCGCTGAAGTGTGGATGACTGATGTATCAGAAGATGCACTTCATGTTGCTCGTGCAAATGCTGCCGGTGTTGGGCGCAATGCTGTGGGCGCACGGTTCGGACATGGCAGTTGGTATCAGGCGTTGCCAGATGAACTTCATGGTTCTCTTGATGCAATCGTAAGCAACCCTCCGTACATCGCAACAGGTGATC
The DNA here is from genome assembly GCA_945889575.1 of Bifidobacterium breve. GTDB lineage: Bacteria > Actinomycetota > Acidimicrobiia > Acidimicrobiales > Ilumatobacteraceae > UBA2093. The sequence goes on along the minus strand of CAMDBY010000154.1, from coordinate 2,481 downwards.
CGTTAGTTGGCGACTCTGTTCTGAAGTGGGAACCGCACAATGCGTTATTTGCAGGTACAGACGGGCTGAATGATTTACGAGTTGTTGTTTCCGGTGCAACCGATTGGTTAGTACCCGGAGGCTTACTTGCAGTTGAGATGGGATTCACACAAGCAAATGTGGTCTCGCAGTTATTTGAATCAGCAGGCTTTACTAAAATATCTCTGCACAAAGATCTTGCAGGGCTTGACCGATTTGTGACTGGTATTTCGCCTCGTTAACAGAGATGTCGTTGTAAGAATTCCAACTGGTGCAAGAGAAGATTTTCTGCCACCACTTCTTGTGGAGTCATGTGAGTAACTCCAGAGAGCGGCAACACCTCGTGCGGTTTTCCAGCAGCAAGTAGTTCAGATGACAATTGCAGCGTATGTGCTGCGACAACATTGTCGTCGGCTAACCCGTGGATGAGCAACAGTGGTTGCCGTAGGTGCTCGGCGTCATTGAACAATGACGTTGCCTCGTATGCACTTGCATCGATTGACGGGTTGCCTAAGTAGCGCTCTGTGTAGTGAGTGTCATAGAGGCGCCAATTCGTGACAGGCGCACCAGCAACGCCTGCATGAAACAAATCACCACGTCGCAGAACAGCGAGCGCTGCGAGATAACCACCAAAGCTCCACCCGCGAATTCCTACCCGGGAAGTATCGGCGCGTGGTTCAAGGTCATTTAGGTCTCGCAAGATTTCGACCTGATCATCAAGTACTGGTTGAGCAAGGTCGTTCATGACGCCCCGTTCCCATGCGCTGCCCTTGCCTGGGGTTCCGGTGTTATCAACGATGACAACAACAAAGCCTTGGTCGGCAAACCATTGAGATGAGTTGTAGGCCGCGCGTGATGCAACAACACGTTGCGCATGTGGACCACCATACGGATCAAATAGCACAGGCAATTTTGTGGAGAGCCCATCCCGTGGCAGAAGAATTGCAACAGGAATGCCGCGAGGACCTACAGACATGATGCGCACATTGGGTTGCACGAGTGAGGTTTCGGCTAGCGAGGCAATGTTGTGAGTCGCAGTCGGAGTATGAACAGTGAATTGAGCACGTTCGGTGTCGAGTGTAGAAATACGTGAGACGTAACAACTAAGCGATCCGGTGATTGAGACGGTTCCGTTTGAGTGAGTGATTTGTTGAAGTTCGCTTTTGCTGAATGCCCAGGCATCTGTTGCCCATGGCGTGCTGATGTCGTTCGCAATAAACACAATGCTGTTTGCAGTCGATACCACACTGCGGACTTGCATTGTGGTTGGCGTTACGGCCACGCCATTGACAAGAAGGCGGCGCGCACCGTCGCGATCTGCGCAGGTGACGAGAGTGCCATCGTGCTGTAGTGCGGGAACACCAGAAACCAATTCAACCCATGCACCGTCTGTGTCGGTGAAAACAATTGTGGCTTTTCCGGTCGCCGAATCAATGGAGTGAATATCGATCTGTTTCTGGTCGCGAGTTTGTGTTTGCGCAATCAGCCCTGCACTGTTCCAAGTAACGGTATTCAAGTACTCCCAGTTTCCTGAAAGTTCAACTGGCGTCGTAGCAGCTGTTGCGACAGAAATGATGTGCAGCGACACAGACGCATTAGGTGTTCCCGCTGCGGGGTACCGATGTTCTGTTGCTGGCAATTCAGGATGAGCAGGATCTGCAATGTGCCAGACATTGATAGCGGAGACATCAACTCGACATGCAGCAATCGATTGCGAATCTGGTGACCACCAGTAACCACGGAATCGGCCCATTTCTTCTGCTGCAATGAATTCTGCATTTCCCCATGACACCGCGTTGTTCGACTCTGATGCAATGACACGTTCATCACCAGTGAGTGATGCGACGCAAAGTGATGAGCCGCGGAGATATGAGATGGCGCTGCCGTCGGGGGAGAGACGTACATCAAAGACGCCAGACTCGATGGATGGCATCGTTGCGTCTCCACTGAGGAGGTCAATAAGCACAACGCTTCCGCCCAAAACAGTGACGGCGCGGGTGATGTCACGATTGCATGCATAACTAGTGATGCCGCTAGCACCTTCACGAGCACGCTCACGCTGCCGAAGTTCTGCTGCTGTCAACTCGGATAAGTCTGTATTCAGTGTGCGCGGATCAAGAAGTTCATGCTCGATGCCCGTTGCTGTGTCAAGACTCCACAAAGTGTTTACTGCATCAGACCCAGAGTGCGAACGAATGAAGATGACGCGCGAGCCATCTGGTGAAATGGTGAAACTGCGGGGTTCTCCGAGCGAGAGGCGTTGAGTTCGTGCGTATTGGCGGGGGAAGGAATCGCTCACGCGAGCAGAGTACCTGAATCATCGGCACGAACCGTGCGGCCGACCCATTCATTGGTGCACATATCGCGACCAATAGCAACGTCTGTGGTGTCTGCCCAGGCGCGTCGACCATCAGCGAGGATGCATGATGCGATTGAACGTTCGGGATTGCCCTCACGGTCATG
>CAMDBY010000153.1 GCA_945889575.1 Bifidobacterium breve | reverse complement strand
AAAACCTCGATGGCTTGCATGAAGTCTGTTCTTCAAGGCGTGAATGAACGTTCGTACTCTCATCACATCGAACGCTTAATGATTCTTGGAAACTTCTCATTGATTGCCGGCATCAATCCGCAGCAGTTAACGGAATGGATGTGGAACAGTTACGTCGACGCTGCTGAATGGGTGATGGTGCCGAACGTTATTGGTATGTCTCAATATGCAGATGGTGGCATGTTGTCTACCAAGCCGTATGCAAGTGGCGGTGCGTATGTAGATCGCATGAGCGATCATTGCAAAGGTTGTGCATATGACCGCAAGAAACGTGTCGGAGAAGATGCCTGTCCATTCACTGTTCTGTATTGGGACTTTTTCCTTCGTCACCAAGATCGCTTCGTTCGAAACCCCCGCGTTGCGCGTCAAGTCCGTGCCGCTCAACAACTTGCCGACCGAGACGACCTGCAAACGACCGCAGTATCCATCTTTTCCCGCCTAGACCGCGGAGCGCTCTAAACCGCTAACGCAACGCTGGATTGGGATCCAGTGTGAACAACCCAAATTCCTCACTGCGACGGGGTCACGGCAAGCTCATTGAAAGCTGACTGGTAAATCTTTCTTTCCTTTCGTATGTTGTCCGTCCACACATCACTCGCGACGGCAGTTGTCGTTTATATCTTTAGGGAGAAATAGATGTCAGAAGCATCCAGCAATTTTGGAGCCCCAGGCATTGCCGAGCGGTTGTCAGTACTCCGAACGCCGCAACCAGGTACAACTTCTCCAAAAAAAAGTACGCCGAAACGCATGCGGCTGGAAGTACTTATTGGGATAGTTGTTGTTCTGGCTGGAATAACAATGGCTTTGTTTCTCAGTGGTGGAAGTTCATCTCCAGCAAACGGAGGCGAACCTGTGACAAGTTCTCCCAAAGCTGACGTGCAAGATTCTCGGCTGATGGCGGGGGAAGCCTTTGTTGCAATTGCAATCGAACCTGGAAACTTTCCGCCGTCATTAGTTGCCGGCGACACGGTTCGTGTGGTGGTTACTCCTAGCAACGATGGCAGCGGAAGTGTTCGCAGTCTGAAGGAGACAATAGTTGTGCAGTCGGTGACGCCGCCCGCAGATATGGGAACACAGTTTGTTGTGACAGTCCGTGCCCCAGAAAGTCTTGCTACTGCCATTGCCGCTTCCGGACCACTCCACCTTTCAATCGTGAAGGGAAATAGCTAATGAGTGGCCCTTCTCCAACAATTCCAGAAGTTACGCGCGCAATTGCAACAGCGTTGGCAGATGATCGAGTGCGTCGTCACAACGAGGATCAGTTGCCTCCATCAATAGACGAGGAACGACACATGGCGCGGTTAACTGCCGCAGGCGTTCTAGCCCGAGCCAGACCTCTAGATGCTTGGGGATTTGATGCAATACCGGACCCAGACGATCGTCGAGTTATCGACGAAGCAATTGCTCAAGTCTTGGGACTTGGTCGACTGGAACCACTTCTCGAGGATGATGATATTTCCGATATTCACATTCGTGGCAACTTTCCAGTGTGGGTAAAAACTCGCAATGGTGAACGACGTGAACATCCGCCGATAGTTCAAACTGATGCTGAATTGATTGATCTCATTCGTCGCATAGCTTCACGAATGGGACATAGAGAACAACGTTTTGATCCTGCACATCCTGAACTCAATTTGCAGTTGCCTGATGGCTCGCGACTATTCGCAGCTATGGAAATATCGGCTCATCCAACACTTGTAATTAGGCGACATCGTTTTGAATTTTCAGCAATCCCTCAACTTGTCGAAAGGCAAATGATGGAACCAGAAGTTGGAAGTTTCCTTGCTGCAGCTGTTCGCAGTCGAAAAAACATAATTGTTGCTGGTGGAACTGGGTCAGGCAAGACCACCCTGCTTCGTGCGCTCATCAATGAAATCGGGCCACTGGAACGGATAGTCACCATAGAAGATGCTTATGAATTGGGCATTGAGCATTTTCAAAGTGCTCACCCCGACCATGACGCCTTACAGGCTCGTACAGCAAATATTGAAGGTCAAGGTGAAATCACTATGGCTGATTTAACTCGGATGGCTTTACGAATGGATCCAGACCGCGTGATCGTGGGAGAAGTACGAGGTGGGGAAGCATTTCCTATGTTGCTTGCGATGAGCCAGGGGAACAACGGGTCAATGTGCACTTTGCACGCCGACAGTGCTCGATCAGTGTTTCCGAAACTATTGGCATACGTATCTATGGCTTCGACCGGAGTACCAACTGAGACGGTCAACCTTCTCATAGCGAGTGCAATTCATTTTGTGGTTCATGTCGAAGTCAGAGACAATGTTCGGCGAATAACTTCGATACATGAAGTAGTTGACGCTGATGGGACGTCAATTGTCTCCAACGAGGTCTATTCAGTTAATAGCACTACACCACAATTTGTGGCATTGCGTGGAGCTACTGCTACACAATTGGAAAGGCATGGCTTTCCACGGGCGCGGGAACTGTCGTGGAGCTAATTCTTTGGATCATCATTGGTTTGGTTATTGCCGGAGGCGTACTCATGGCAGTTCGTGGATCTGAAGGTGTAGTAGCGGTTGGTGATGCATTGCATGACCACTCTGTTCGGAAGCGCCAGGCAGACGATCAGCGCGCGTTAGTGGAAGCTGTAGCAACGTGGGCTGAGAACTTGCGAGATACAATTTCCGCATCGTCTGGTCTTGAACAAGCAATCATTGCAACTGAATTTCATGCTCCTCGTGCTATCTCTGCGCCCGTTCGCCGGCTTGTTGCATCTCTCCGGTATGGATCATTAGAAGATGGCTTGCGACGTTTTGCAGATGATGTGGCGCATCCCACCTGTGACTTTGTGGTGGCAGCACTCATTACGACTGCGCAGCATCAGACAAGAGATCTTGGCCAGTTACTCGGCCACTTAAGTGATTGTGCGCGATCAGAATGTCATTTATATCTACGCATATGGGTCTCACGTGCTAGGTCACGTTCCGCAGTGCGAATCATCACAGGAACAGTTGGAACTTTTATCGCAGGCCTCGTTTTGTTTAATCGCCCGTACTTGGCACCTTTTGCTTCAGCAGAGGGCATTGGTGTCGCGATATGTATTTCATTGTCGTTTGGTTTCGCTATTTGGTGGTTGCAACGAATAGCTCAAATCCGAACGCCAGCGAGGTTCCTATCGGGCCGCAATGCAGTGGTCACATTGTGAAGGGCTTACTACCAGAAGTTTCTGATTTAGAACTACTGGGAATCACCGAAGTTGATTTCATTCGCCAATCAATCCAACGGACCATCTTTGCAACGGTGTGTGGCCTATTGTCAACCATCCTGTGGATCTCCCTTTGGAATAAACCACCACTCATCGTTGTCTTGTTTTTATGCATTGCAGTTCCGTTTCTTTCATGGCATGTACCGGTGAAACAAGTTGCCACTGCGAGTCGAAGTCGTCGGTCAGATATGGACCTTGCAGTTGCTGTCTATTTAGACCTAGTCAATGTTCTGCTGGCCGGAGGTGCGGGAGTCGAAACTGCAATGCTCGCCGCAGCAGGTGCTGGTGATGGATTTAGCTTTGAACAAATACGACTTGCGCTTGTGCGCGCACAGAGTTCTCGCGGGTCGTATTGGGACTCGCTAAGAGAACTGGGTGAACGTACCGGTGTTGAATCTCTTGAGGACGTTGCTCACAGCGTGCAATTAGCCGGAGAACATGGTGCGCGTATTCGCCAGTCTTTAGCAGCAAAGGCCACAGCATTGCGCAGCAGAAACCTGGCACGTATTGAACATGAAGCTGAGCAACGCACTGAACATATGGGTCTGCCAATAGTGCTTCTGTTTCTCGGCTTCATATTGCTCGTCGGATATCCGGCCTTTGTCGGAACCGTGGGTGCGCTGTAGCGCACTTTTTAGATCTCAAAAACAAGGAGAGAAAATATGTCAATTTCACGACAGCTATATCAGTACTACCGCATTCGGTTTGATGCTTCTCACGAGCGAGACATTGAACGAGGAGAAGTGAGTGCAACAACTGTCGTAATGGCAGCGGCACTGATTGCCCTCGCCATCACCGTGGGCGGAATCATCAGCTCGCGCGTGCGCGACAAGGCAAATTCGCTCAACCTCGGATGAT
>CAMDBY010000152.1 GCA_945889575.1 Bifidobacterium breve | reverse complement strand
AGATGATCGCTTGTCATCCCCGCAGATCAAGTCCGGAGATTCTTTTGCTGCTTCATCGTGGTCTGATGCTCTTGAATCAGTTGCTCGTGTCATCCGTCATTCACGCGAAGGTTCAGTAGCAATTCTTGGTGGTGCTCGCGGAACAAACGAAGACGCATTTATGTGGGGCGCTCTTGCTGATGCAGCCGGAATCACCATGCGTGACGCGCAACTTGATGACGGACTTCCAGCATCTGTGTTCTCGTATCCGCAAGCAACAATTGATTCTGCATGTGCTGGTGGCACCGTCATTCTTTTGGCTCCAGACATCAAGGAAGAGCTTCCGGTGTTGTACCTGCGTCTTCGTGATGCAGTACAGAAGAAGCGAATTCGCCTCATTGAGATTTCGTCTCATGAAACCGGTCTTACGAAGTACGCATGGAAATCAATCCGCGCAGAGTCGGGCACCGCAGCTGCCGCTATACCAGCGCTTCTTGCTCAAGCTGATATTGCAACACAACTTGCATCTGGCCCAGTTGTTGTAGTCGCTGGTCGTCCAAACCTTGCAGAATCTGCATCGCACACAATGGACGCTCTCACTGCTGTTCTTTCAATTGCACCAGCAGCAAGCGTGTTGCCAGTTTTGCGGCGCGGAAACGTCCGTGGTGCATTGTCACTTGGGCTTGCACCACGTAATGGCAATGACGCTGCAACAATCCTTGAAGCATCTGCGAAGGGCAATGTTGATTGCCTCATTCTTCTCGGTGCAGATCCACTTTCTGATGTTGCTGACGTAGATCTCGCTCGTCGCGGAATCGCGGGCGCTAAGTTTGTAGTTGCCATTGATACGTTCCTCACAGCTAGTGCGTCGCATGCAGATGTTGTGTTGCCTGCAGCTGCCTACGGTGAAAAAGATGGCACCACGATGAATCTTGAGGGCCGAGTCACTTCTGTCGTGCAGAAAATTACTCCGCACGGAACATCTCGCGCAGACTGGATGATTGCAGTTGAACTCATGTCTCTTCTCGGTCACGAATCGAACTTCACCACTTTGGCGGACATTCAAAAGGCCATGTCGGCTGTAGTTCCTGGTTTCGGAAGCACCACTACTGCGGTAGCAATCAATCGCGACGGAGTTGTCGTGTCTGTGATTCCACCAAGTTCCATACCTGCTGCAACAAGTGTTGCTACGCCTCGCAACTCATATGAATTCCGCCTTGATCTCAGTCGTAAGTTGTTTGACCGCGCAATCGGCACAATAACCAGTCCGTCACTAGCGAATTTGGCTACTGAAGCCAATGTATTTATTCACCCACTTGATCTTGATCGCGTGGGCGCTGCTGAAGGAACAAATGTGCGAGTTTCAAATTCACACAGTTCCATTGTTTTGCCAGTTCGTGCATTGTCCTCAATACCCCGCGGAACAGCGTGGGTGCCATTCAATCAAATCGGCGCTGATGTGCGTGAACTCGTTCGTCGCAATGAATCAATCATTGACGTCAGAATTGAGTCAATGTGATTGGTGTAATTTTCGCTATTGATCCAATGTTGGAAGGCAATGTCCTCTGGACACCATTACTCATAGTCCTTGTGAAAGTACTCTTGGTTTTCGTTGTTGGCTTGGTCGCAACAATGCTGATGGTGTGGTTCGAACGCAAAGTTATTGCCGGTATGCAGAACCGAGTTGGCCCAAACAAAGCTGGCCCATGGGGAATCTTGCAGACTCTGGCTGACGGAATCAAGTTGTTCTTCAAAGAAGACCTCATTCCTGAACGTTCTGATCGATTCATGTTTCGCTTGGCTCCGTATCTTGCGTTAGTCCCAGCGTTTCTCGCTTTTGCAATTATTCCTCTCGGTGGAGATTTCCGTGATGGTAAGGGCGGCCTCGTCACCTTGTTCGGACATCAGACTCGACTGCAATTAGCTGACCCTCCTGTCGGAGTGCTGTTTGCCTTAGCTATTTCATCGATTGCTGTGTACGGAATCATGTTGGCTGGCTGGTCGAGCGGGTCAAAGTACCCGTTGCTCGGTGCTGTTCGCGCATCAGCTCAAATGGTCTCCTATGAAGCAGCTCTTGGTTTGTCACTTGGTGCGGTGCTGTTGGTCTCTGGAACCTTGTCAACTGCTGGCATTGTGAACATGCAATCGTCGATTGGAAACTGGAACATTGTGGCAACCGGATTCGTACCGTTCGTCATCTTTCTCATCGCCGCTACTGCAGAATTGAATCGACCTCCGTTCGACTTGGTGGAGGCTGAACAAGAACTTGTTGGTGGATTCAATACTGAATATTCGTCAATTCGATTTGCGCTGTTCTTTTTGGCTGAATTCATGAACACGGTCACAATGTCTGCGCTAATCGTGACTTTGTTCTTTGGGGGCCCTCAACCCATCTCTATTGGAAACACCACTCTTGATATTCCGTTTATCCCGAACGCGATTGAGGGCACTATTTGGCTTCTTCTCAAAGTGCTCGTCTTCCTCTATATATATGTATGGTTCCGCGCCACCCTTCCGCGTTTCCGTTACGACCAACTCATGGACTTGGGCTGGAAGATTCTGATTCCTGGTTCTCTTGGTTGGTTCATGCTTCTTGCCGCACAGCGTGTAGGCCGAGATGCCGGATGGGATCAGATATTGGTCACTCTTGTTACTGCTCTTGTTTTAATTGTCGGTTACGGATTACTGCTCGCCGCACAACATGTCAGTCGTGTTAATCGTGAGAAGGATGGAGCGAGCTTCTAATGGGCTACTTCGGAGGATTTCTAGTCACCATGCGTCAGCATGGTGCGCGTAACAAGGTCACAACTGAATATTCAGGTGGCCGCGTATTTCGTCGTAAACACAACGACACCAAAGACGAAAAGATTGACAAGCCAGAGCGCATGCATGGCCGTCACGTTCTCAATCGTTACGAAGACGGAATGGAAAAGTGCATCGGTTGCGAACTCTGCGCTGGTGTGTGTCCTGCAAAGTGCATTTATGTGCGCGGAGCCGACAATAACCCCGACAATCCAACGTCTCCTGGTGAGCGATTCGGTTTCATATACGAAATCAATTATCTGCGTTGCATCCATTGCGATTTGTGCGTCGAGGCATGCCCAACAGAAGCAATTACTGAGACCAAATTATTTGAGTTCTCATTTACTAATCGCCAGGATGCCATTTACACAAAGTCTGAGTTGCTTGTCGATAACCATGGCCTGCCTCAGCATCTGCCGTGGGAAGACTGGCGCCCGGGCGAAGACCAGAACACATCTGGTTGGATGCGCGCGACTGCGTCAGCCGGAAGTGAAGATTTTGTCGGAGTCGTGTCGTGGGGTGGCGAACTCGGGTACGGCGTTCGCGCTGCCGAACCTACGCAAGACATCAGTGATGAATCGGAGATGGAGAACTAATGGAGCTCTTCGTTTTTGTTGTAGCTGCGGCAATGGTTCTTGTTGGTGCGTTAGGAGTCGTTACTCGGTCTAACCCCGTGCATGCCGCCATGAGTCTTGTTCTTACTCTGTTCGGTATTGCTGTGATGTTTGTTGCGCACAATGCGCACTTTTTGGCAGCAGTACAAGTGATTGTCTACGCCGGAGCGATTGTGGTTCTGTTCTTGTTCGTCATTATGTTGCTCGGGGTTGATAGAGCAGAAGATCTCAGTGTCGAACCGATCACCAACCAACGCCCACTCGCTGCAATTATCGGAGTCGGTATCAGTGCCATTGTGATCGCCGCAATTGTTTCGTCTCGGGCGGGGCTCGGAGCCTCTGGGGAAGGCGTCGATAAGACCACCCTTGAATCTCCTGATGCAAACATCCGCCAACTGGCGCGAGTGATTTTCAGTGACAATGTTTTTGCTTTTGAAATCACGTCAGTGCTGTTGCTGGTTGCGGTTATTGGCACAGTCGTAATGGCACGTAAAACCAAGTCTGTAGGGACCGGGAAATGAGTTTTATGCTTTCTGTCGCACAGCCCACGTCAACGTGGTATCTCGTTTTGTCCGCAGTGTTGTTTGGTATCGGCACCATCGGAGTCATGGTGCGTCGCAACCCTCTCATTATGTTTATGTGCATTGAATTGATGTTGAATGCGGTGAATCTTTCGTTCGTTGCTTTGTCGAGCCAAATTGCCAACATTGACGGCCAAGTCGCCGTATTTTTCGTTCTCGTTGTTGCTGCTGCTGAAGTAGTAGTCGGGCTCGGCATCATCGT